>JAAZCF010000057.1 GCA_012513425.1 Bacteroidales bacterium | reverse complement strand
CAGATAGAGTAATCATCACCGTGGAAGATACTCCTGAAATATGCGAATATCTCGGAGAATTTGAAGCCTATGTTTGCGAGCAAACTTTGGCTCTATCCATTGGTCTTGGAAAGGACTTTGGCGGAAACAAAGTTGAGTGGGAAGAAGGCACTCTTGAAATAAAAGTAATCAAAGCGTAGTAATAGGATTTATCCCACTTTTTTATTATTTTTGTAAGAACTTTAAAACACTTAAAGATATGGCAGAAACAGAAAATACAGCAGCTCCGGTCGAGAAAGTAAGATACAGCGATGAAGAGCTTCAAGAATTTAAAGCATTAATTCTTGAGAAACTAGAGACAGCTAAACAAGAATTTGCCGTTTTGCAAGGGACTGTCAATCTAAGTTCAAGCAATGATACCGAAGATACTTCTCCTACATTCAAAATGGAAGAAGGCGCGGCTTCTCTCTCAAAAGAGGAAGTCGGTAGGTTGGCCGCACGCCAATTTAAATTTATCAGCAGTTTGGAAGCAGCATTAGCTCGAATTGAGAATAAAACTTACGGCATTTGCCGCGAAACTGGTAAACTGATACCAAAGGAAAGACTCAGAATTGTACCACATGCCACATTGAGCATCGAAGCCAAAAATGACAAAGGCAAATAATGGCGCTTTCAAGAGGTAAACAGATAACGATATTCGCAATAGCATTAATTGTCATTGACCAAGTCATCAAAATATTGGTCAAGACAAATATGACTATCGGGCAAAGCATCAACCTCATTGGAGATTGGTGCCAATTGCTTTTTGTAGAAAATGTTGGTATGGCTTTCGGTATGACTTTTGGAGGAAATATCGGGAAGTTCTTACTCAGTTTTTTTAGAATAGTTCTGGGTACTGCTATAATTTTCTACATTAAAAAATTACTTAAGAAACCAGATACTCCTACTGGGGTCTTATTGGGGCTTACAGCCATTATGTGTGGAGCTTTTGGAAATATTATTGACTCATTGTTATACGGAGTCATTTTCAGCGAAAGCGGTTTCATACAAGTGGCGACAATGTTTCCTCCAGAAGGAGGTTATGCTGGAGTATTCTTTGGAAAAGTAGTGGATATGTTCTACTTTCCAATAATTGACACTACTCTACCGGAGTGGTTTCCAATTTGGGGCGGAAAACCTTTTCTGTTCTTTAGTGCCATTTTTAATTTTGCAGACAGTTGCATTACTGTAGGTGCATTTTATTTAGTTCTGTTTCAAAGACGTTTTTTTAGTCAAAAAGAACTACAGGCATAAAGTAAATATTTTTTACACAAGATACTATTATGGCTTATCTAAAATTCAACAAGGCTGAGCTTGTTAACCTTGAGTATTCTCTTAAGAGAGAAATGATTGCAACAAATCGCACTGGGGCTTACTGCAATACCACGATTGTATGTTGCAATACCAGAAAATACCATTGTTTGCTCGCTGTCCCTATTGAAAAGATGAACTGGCGCCGACATGCCTTGCTGTCAAGCTTGGATGAAACCCTCATCCAACACGGCAAATCATTCAATCTAGGGATACATTGTTATGGTGAAGTGTTTGAGCCAAGGGGGCATAAATACATTGTTGACTATCAAAACTCTCCTGTTCCTACTATTACTTATAATGTAGGTGGAATGAAGTTGCAAAAGCAGATTTTGATGGTTCAGAACCAAGACAGAGTCTTAATTAAATATACCCTTCTGGATGCCCATTCAGATACAACAATCAGGCTCAAGCCATTTCTTTCCTTTAGAAGCATTCATGAGTTGACGAAGTGCAACCCAAATGCTGACACACACTATTACGACATAGAGAATGGA
The DNA here is from genome assembly GCA_012513425.1 of Bacteroidales bacterium. Classification (GTDB taxonomy): domain Bacteria; phylum Bacteroidota; class Bacteroidia; order Bacteroidales; family UBA932; genus Equibacterium. The sequence goes on along the minus strand of JAAZCF010000057.1, from coordinate 22,341 downwards.
AAGGCTTTCAAACTATATAATGATCTGCCATATTTAAATATGCAGATTTCAAAAGAAGCAGAGTGGGTTGCCAACCCTGATTGGTATTATGAGGTTGCTTATCCTGAAGAAAAAAGAAGAGGATCCGATTACAAAGAAGATTTGTTTGTCCCTGGTTTTTTTGAAATGCCAATAAAAAAAGGTGAAAGCATTGTGTTTTCTGCCGCTACAGAAGCCTGCAACTCTGATTCAATAAAGAGAACTTTCACAACCGAATATGGGAAAATAGGAGATTGTGACGATTTTGAATCAACATTGCGTCATGCGGCATCAAGGCTGTTCTTTGAGCGCGCAGGTCGATTGGAAATTTGTTCAGGCTTTCCATGGTTTGGAGTAGGCCAACTAAGAGACACCGGCATCTGCGTTTCCGGTTTGACTCTCCACAACAATGGTGATAGGAAGGCTTTTCTTCGAGTGGTGGATGGAATAATTAGCAAGTGGAAAGAAGATTTATTTATCACTACCAACATGGTGGAAGCTCCACTGCGACTTGCCTCTATCATGCAAAATTATATTGGAGTGACTGGCAATGACCTATCTATATGGAAGAGATATAGCAAAATCCTTAAAGAAACTATTAAGAGCTATATTGTAGGACGTCCTGAAGCTCAAGTCCACGAAAATGGAATGATCTGGGCTCAAAAGCGCGGAGTTGCTCTAACATGGATGGATGCTTACACCAATGGCCATCCTGTGGTTGAAAGAGCAGGCTATCAGGTTGAGACTAACGCTTTATGGTATAATGCGCTGAGGTTTTATGCAGCCATGAGTCACAAATACGATAAATCTCAAATATTTGCAGATGAAGTGTCAGCAATTGCAGACAAAATAGAACAAAACTTTATGGAGATGTTCTGGATCAAAGAGCGCAGCCATCTTGCTGACTTTGTAGGCATCAATGGAAAAAATATATTCAACCGTCCAAACCAATTATATGTTTGTGCTTTGGAATATAGTCCTGTAAATGAAGAGGTGCAAAATGACATATTAAAAGCCGTGAAAAGAGAATTACTGACCACAAGGGGTATCCGTACTTTGGCGCCAAATAATCCTTTCTATAAGGAAACTTATGATGGTGACGTTTGCGCTAGAGACCTTGCTTCTCACAATGGCTCTACAAGGCCATGGCTTTTAGGTATGTATGTTCAAGGCAATCTCAAACTTCACGGTAAAAGCTTCATAAGAGAGGCTGAAAATTTGATAAAAGGATTTGAAGAAGATATGACTATTCACGGAATTGGAGCTGTAGCAGAGTTATATGACGGGAATCCACCATTTTATCCTCACGGAGCCATTAATTCAGCATTGAGCACTTCTGAGATTCTAACTATTAAATATCTGATTAATCAATATAAGGAGACAAAGAAATGAGAGTATTGATGTTCGGTTGGGAATTTCCACCACACATCTCCGGAGGCCTTGGAACTGCCTGCTATGGCATGACCAAAGGATTGGCCCACAACGATGTGGACGTTCTCTTTGTGATGCCGTCAGCCACTGGTGACGAAGATCAGAGTGATTTGCGGATTATTAACGCAAGTGATGTTGAAAGCACTGAAGTTAGTTCCAACATTGATGAATTTCTCGGTAAAGTTGAGTTTCTGAGGGTTGAAAGCAATATTATGCCTTATGTTGACCCTGAAGATTATAGTAAACTAAGCAGCGAGGAGCAAAGCTACCAAACTGAGTCTTTCAAATATCATTTCAAAAGTAAATATAAGTTTTCCGGAAAGTACGGCACAAATCTCATGGAAGAGGTTGTTCGCTATGCTATGGTCGGTGGAACTATTGCCATGCAGAATCAGTTTGATGTGATACATGCACACGATTGGCTCACCTATCTTGCCGGTATCGCAGCAAAAAGAGTCAGTTCAAAACCACTTATTGTTCATGTTCATTCCACAGAATTTGACCGCAGCGGAGAGAACATCAACACTCAGGTGTTTGATATCGAGCAGATGGGAATGAAAGAGGCTGACAAAGTTATTACTGTTAGTGACTGGACTCGAAATATTGTAATCAATAAATACGGAATAGACCCTTCCAAGGTAGTAACCGTTCATAATGCTGTCGACTTTTCTACGAGAAAAGCTATGGATATTCAAAAGGCCGTTCCTGAAAAAGTGGTTACTTTCCTTGGGCGTATCACTTTCCAGAAAGGTCCCGAATATTTCATTGAAGCCGCTTACAAAGTATTGCAAAAAACTGACAATGTAAGGTTTGTTATGGCCGGCAGTGGAGATTTACTCAACCGCTCAATAAGGCGCGTAGCAAAGCTTGGAATAGCAAACAAGTTCCATTTCACAGGATTCTTGCGTGGCGATGATGTTCAGAAAATGTTCGCCCACAGCGATGTGTATGTCATGCCTTCAGTATCTGAGCCTTTTGGTATTTCTCCTTTGGAGGCAATGCAAAGCAATGTTCCCACAATCATTTCAAAGCAAAGTGGTGTGGCTGAAGTACTAAAATATGCCATAAAAGTCGACTTTTGGGACATTGATGCCTTGGCCGATGCTATTTATGGCTTGGCAACTTATCCGGCTATTGCAAAGGTTGCCGGAGAAAAGGGATATGCTGAAGTAAATGCCATTAAATGGGATAATGCTGCAGCAAAAGTTAAAGATGTATATCAAGCTGTTATTAATTTGAAAAAATAAAATATCATATTATGGCTACAACAAAAAGTATTTGCTTCTACTTTCAGGTCCATCAGCCAGACAGACTGAGACAATACCGGTTCTTTGATATTGGGAACAATTTCGTCTATTACGATGAGTTCACCAATAAGAACATTATGCGCAGGATAGCCCGTAAATGTTATCTCCCTATTAATGCTTTGCTTCTCGAGCTAATCAAATCTCATCGCTCAAAGTTCAAACTTGCCTTCTCCATTTCAGGTGTAGCCATCGAGCAGTTCAAGCAATTTGCTCCTGAAGTACTTGATAGTTTCAAAGCATTGGCAAGCACCGGTTGTGTTGAGTTTCTTGCAGAGACTTATTCTCACTCGTTGGCTTCCATTGCCAACGAAAATGAGTTCAAGCTGCAAGTCAAAGACCATAGCAAACTTATTGAGAGCACTTTTGGTATGAAGCCTGTTACCTTCAGAAACACCGAGCTTATCTATTCTGATCAGATTGGAGCTTGTGTTGCCGACATGGGTTACAAAACCATGCTTACTGAGGGTGCAAAGCATATCTTAGGATGGAAAAGCCCCAATTTTGTGTATACCAATACCATCAATCCAAAGCTAAAACTTCTGTTGAAAAACAGCGAATTAAGTGATGACATTGCTTTTCGTTTTTCGAACAAGTCTTGGGATGGATGGCCTTTGACGGCAGAAAAATATGCTGATTGGGTTGAGTCTGCCCTAGAAAAAGATGACACTCTCAATATATTTATGGATTATGAGACCTTTGGGGAACATCAACCTGCAGAAAGTGGTATTTTTGACTTTTTGAAAGCTCTGCCTGATGCTATCTTGGCCAAAGGCATCAGTTTTGACACTCCTTCCCAAGTTGCAGCAAAATATCAGCCTGTAGGGCCTTTACATGTCCAATATCCTATTTCTTGGGCTGATGAAGAGCGCGACACCAGTGCTTGGTTAGGTAATGAATTGCAAAACGAAGCTTTCAGCAAACTATATTCGCTTGATAAAAAAGTAAAAAAAATAAAGGACAAAGACTTGTTGAATGTTTACAGACATCTTCAAGAAAGCGACCATTTTTATTATATGTGTACCAAATTTTTCTCAGATGGTGCAGTGCATAGTTATTTCAACCCTTATGACACTCCATACGAAGCTTTCATCAATTATATGAATGTGCTGAGTGATTTTGAATTGAGAGTGGAAGCACGTTTAAAGAAAAGTGAAAAAAGAAATGTACAAAAATGACAACAAATAACCCTTCTTGGACCAGATTATTAATTAACCGGCAGTTACCTGAAAGGCTCAAGCAGCTTGAAGAGCTTTCGCGCAATTTGTGGTGGTGTTGGCATCCATATGCAATTGATTTATTCAAATCAATTGATGCAGAATTATGGCAAGAGACAAAAGAGAGTCCATTAGCCTTTTTGGATCGCATCAGCTTAAAGAAATACAAAGAATTGGAAAAAGACGAAGAATTCCTTTTCCGCATGGACACTATTTACAAACGTTTCAAAAAATACATGGCGTTAAAAAACGATCGTCCGAATCCAAGCATTGCCTATTTTTGTATGGAATATGGCATTGATACTTCGTTAAAAATTTATTCCGGCGGATTGGGAATATTGGCAGGAGACTACATCAAAGAAGCCAGTGACATGCAGGTCAATATGACTGCTGTCGGTCTACTTTATAGATTCGGTTATTTCACCCAATATCTTTCAGCCCAAGGAAATCAAGTAAGCACTTATGAACCTCAAGACTTCACCAAAATTCCAGCCAGTCCTATCCGCGATGATAGTGGCAAATGGATAACAGTAGGTGTTGAACTTCCCGGCCGCACTTTGTTTGCAAGGCTTTGGAAGGTTGAAGTAGGCCGTACAGACCTTATCTTACTTGACACTGACTTTGATGACAATCGTCCTGAAGACAGAACAGTAACACACCAACTTTATGGAGGAGATTGGGAGAACAGATTAAAACAAGAAATTTTACTGGGTATTGGCGGAATAAAGGCGCTTCGAGCACTTGGCCTCAATCCTCAGCTATATCATTGCAACGAAGGTCATGCTGCTTTTATGGGAATGGAAAGATTGCGCGAATACATTCAAAATGAGGGCCTTTCTTTTGGAGAAGCCGTGGAAGTTGTGCGCAGTTCATCTCTATTCACTACTCACACTCCTGTTCCTGCTGGCCATGATGCATTTTCTGAAGAAATGATTCGCAATTATTTGAGCTATTTTCCTGAAGCATTAAAGACAGAGTGGTATAATGTGCTACAGCTTGGCAAGATTCATCCTGAAGACTTTTTTGAGAAGTTCTCTATGAGTGTGCTGGCTGCCAACCTTTCTCAAGAAGTCAATGGAGTAAGTTGGCTTCATGGTAAAGTAAGTCAAAGAATTTTGTCAAATATGTGGCCTGGTTATCTTCCCGAAGAGCTTCATGTCGGTTATGTTACAAATGGAGTCCACTACCCTACTTGGATTGCTCCCGAGTGGAAGATAATACACAAAAGGGTTTTTGGCGATGCTTTCAAAACACACCATTATGACAAATCTTGCTTCCAAGGCATTGAAAAGGTATCTAACGATGAGATTTGGAGTACAAGAAATGCTTTGCGTCGAAAACTGATTATGGCCGTGAAAGACATAATGTCAGATACTGAAACCAGAGCACCCTACTCTCCTCAGCAAATTGTCCAGATTAACAGAACACTTCGCGACGATGTTCTTACCATTGGCTTTGCCCGTCGTTTTGCAACATACAAGAGGGCTACTCTATTATTTAGGGACTTAGACAGACTCAACCAAATAGTAAATAACCCAAATCGTCCTGTTCAATTTTTGTTTGCAGGTAAGGCCCACCCTGCTGATGGTGCCGGACAAGATCTTATCAAACGTATTGTTGAAATAAGTAAGTTGCCTCAGTTCATTGGCAAAATCGTGTTTGTGCCTAACTACGACATCAGCATTGCAAAATTGTTGGTTCAAGGTGTTGACGTGTGGATGAATAACCCTACAAGGCCTCAAGAAGCATCCGGCACCAGCGGTGAAAAAGCAGTGATGAATGGCGTAATGCACTTCAGTGTACTTGACGGATGGTGGGTTGAAGGTTATACTCCAGGTGCAGGTTGGGCTCTGCCTATGACACGCACTTATGACAACCAAGAATATCAAAATGAGCTAGATGCAGCCTCACTCTATAATATTCTTGAAAATGATATTGCTCCGACATTCTACGATAAAGACAATAATGGCATATCTTCGGATTGGGTACGTACCATCAAAAACACTATTTCAAAAGTTGCCAGCAACTTTACTACCAATAGAATGATGAGAGATTATTTGGATAAATATTATCTGAAACTCGCCGCTCGCAACAATGCTTTGGCTGTAGATAATTTCAAAATTGCTCGCACAATTGCTGCTTGGAAAACAGATATGCGAAACAAATGGGATCAGATTGAAGTATTGTCGTTACAGAAGCCAAATGAGGCTGTTGACATGCAATATCTTGGCCAAGAAAGTGTATTTGAGGCAGTGATTAAGCTTGGCAACATCAACCCTAATGATATTGGTCTGGAATTTGTACTTGCTGAGCAAAACACAAGAGGCGATTTTCACATCAAAGAGATTCACGAATTTATATTAGATAATATTAACGACGGTATCGGCACATACAAAGCACATTTTACACCTGAAGTTGCCGGTACATACCAACTAGCAACAAGAATTTTTGCAAAAAATAGTATATTGCCTCATCGTCAAGATTTTGAACTTGTAAAATGGTTATAGCAGCTACCGGTTTTTTCGATGGAATTCATCTTGGCCATGCCAAGGTGATAGAGCAATTATGTGCCACAGCAAAGGCGGAGTGTGGAAAAAGTATGATTATTACTTTTTGGCCACACCCTCGCAGTATCCTCAGGCAAGATGCCGGCAAACTGCGTTTACTAAACTCTTTAGAGGAAAAAGTAGCAAAATTCAAGGCTTTGGGAGTTGATGAGGTTCAAGTGGTAGATTTCACAAAAGACTTTAGTAAACTTTCAGCTAAAGAATTCATTGAGCAATTTCTTATCAAAAAATTCAATGTCGGCACATTAATTGTTGGCTATGACCATAGGCTTGGATGTATGAATGATGGCAGCGATGACATTATCAGAATCGCAGCAGAATGTGGGATTAAGGCAATACGTGTCGGCGCCATCAGTGATAGCTACAACACCATCAGTAGCACATATATACGCAATCTCATTGAGACGGGAGGCATAGAGAGAGCCAATGAACTTCTTGGTTACAATTATAGCTTAAAAGGTGTTGTAGTGCCCGGATGTGGTAATGGGCGCAAGTTAGGCTTCCGCACAGCTAATATGAAGCTCTACGACCCTTTGAAGTTAATTCCATATAATGGAGTCTATGCGGTAAAAGTATATGTGGAAGACAAGTCCTACAACGGAGTCTGCAATATCGGGTACAGGCCAACTTGGGATGATAGCAGAGGACTTACTATAGAGGCTCACATTATAGATTTTAATGAAGATATTTATGGGCTTGATATTAATCTAGAGTTCGTGGGCTTTCTAAGAGATGAAAAGAAATTCTCTTCATTAGATGAGTTATGCACACAACTTAAAATTGATGTCAAAGAAGCCATGAAAATTTTAAAATAATAATTCTATGTCAACAATAATAACCCTACTAATTGCCGTACTGTTGTTGAGTTTCGTAAAGTCTCAAAAGAAAAAAATTGCCGAAAAAATCTTTTCAGAAACTGACAATGAAGAGGCTCAAGAGCCTTCGGATTTAATAAATGATACCCCGTCTCGTGGTTATCAGCCAATAGAGGTTGAGGAAATTGAGGAACTTTCTATTCATGCTCAGAATACCTCCCAAAAAATTGAAATTAAAGATTTTGATTTCGATGCTGAGAAGATGATTATTTATTCTGAAATCTTAAAGCCCAAGTTTTAAAAATTTAATACTATATTTGCATCACTAATAAGCAATAAAAGGGTCCTTCTATGAGGATTCCTTTTTAATTTTTGTCATTTATTATGTCTAGTATACATTATCTCACTCAAAATGGTCTTGATGACCTCAAGGCAGAGCTTGACGAGCTTCTGACCCAACGTCCTGTTATTTCTAAAGCTATTGCTGAAGCTAGAGATAAAGGCGACTTATCTGAAAATGCAGAGTATGACGCAGCGCGCGAAGCCCAAGGAATGTTGGAGCTTAAGATTACTAAGCTACAAAACACTATTGCAAATGCACGCGTGATTGACGAGAGCAAGATCAATACTGACCATGTTCAGATGCTTAACAAAGTCAAAATAAAAAATTTAAAGACCGGTACTATCGTAGAATACACTCTTGTCGGTGAATCCGAGGCTAATTTCAAAGAAGGCAAGCTTGCAGCCGCAACTCCTATCGGAAAAGCTCTTATGGGCAAAAAGAAGGGAGATTTGGTAGAAGTTTCTGTTCCTTCAGGAAAGCTTCAGTTTGAAATCTTAGAAATCACTCTTTAATCCATGGCTTCGATTTTTACAATGATAGTTGAAGGCAAAATTCCTTCATACAAAATTGCTGAAGACGACAATTATTACGCATTTTTGGATATCAATCCACTTGCAAAAGGACATACTTTGGTAATTCCTAAAAAAGAGGTTGACTATATTTTTGATTTAGACGACGAGACTTATTTAGGGCTTGGCGCTTTTGCAAAAAAAGTAGCTGTCGCCATTAAAAAAGCTATTCCTTGCCAAAGGGTGGGAGTCGCAGTATTGGGCATGGAAGTGCCTCACACTCACATTCATTTAGTTCCACTCCAAAGCGAAAATGACCTCAACTTTAAAAACAAAAAGCTAAACCTCTCTCAAGAAGAGTTTACAACTATAGCATCGCAAATATCAGCAGCTCTATGAAAAAAACCTTAATTCTTCTCTGCTCTCTTTTATTCGCAGTTTCATGTACCAAGTACTCAGCCAACATAAGTGGAAACATTAATGGTTTGAGTGAAAGCCCCGTCTTGTTGCAAAAGCTTAACTTCAACAGATTGGAAACAGTTGATACACTAACTACTAATGCTTCAGGAGATTTTAAATATAGAATCAAACTAGACAGTAACAATCCTGCTTTCTACTACCTATATCGTAATGATGTCAAGATTGCTGGCATGGTTTTGCTTGATGGCGACAATGTAACTCTAACAGCTGACACTTTGGGCAATTATTCAGTCGAGGGGTCCCAAGAAAGTATTAATCTTAAATTTGTAGACGATAGTTATTCTGCGGCAGCACAAAAAATGATTTCAATCATCAACGAAGCCCCTCAAGATGCCAATGCTCAGGTAAGCAAAGTGTATATTGACCACAAAAGAGCTATGATGAAGCATGTCCTCAACAATCCTAAGTCAATTACAGCAGCCACTACTATGTTCCAAAAATTCAATGCAGATTTACCTGTATTCAATGAGGAAACTGATGTATTCATCTTCAAAACAGTGTTGGATTCTTTGAGTGCAACTTACCCTGAAAGTGAATATTTATTGGCATTAAAAGACGAGATAAGTCGTCGTGAGGCAATTGCAAATTTAAACAGAAAGTTAGAGTCTATTGAAGAGCAATCTTTCCCAAATATCATCATGACTGATATTAACGGCGAGAAGCACTCACTTTTGGACTTACAAGGTAAGGTAATATTATTGTCATTTTGGAGCACTTCTCAAACTGAGCACAAAATGTTCAACAATGAATTATTGCCAGTGTATGAAAAATACCATGACAACGGCTTTGAAGTTTATCAAGTTTGCCTTGATGTTGATAAGCCAACTTGGGCATCTACCGTCAGATCACAAAATCTTCCTTGGATAAGTGTTAACGATGGTTTGGGAGTAATGTCTTCGGCTATTTCTTCTTATGTAATTGAGTACCTTCCTACGATGTTTATAATAAATAAAGAAGGTGATATCGTTGCAAAAGATATCTTCGATGCCAACTACTTGGATGGAATAATTAAAAGCTTGATTTAATTATTGTTTAAATAAATAAAGAGTGGTTAGTGCAAATGCATTAACCGCTTTCTTTATTTGCAGCCATTACAAGCTGTGCACCCTAAATCGCTACAGCTTGGATTTTTTTTCCGATTTTTCTTGCCCCATAAGCGAAGCTCATCTTCTTTTGCGCAAATAATACCTCGTTTGCGTAACTCTTTATTATGTGATATTTCCGAATCTGGGAACTTACCATTTTTTCGAAATATGATATTAAAGCACATGCCAAACACGCATAGAGCCAAAATAACTAAAGACAATAGAAATACTTTCATATCAAGATTATATACATTTAAATGGAGGCAAAAGTGGCATACCTGCTACTATTAACTCAGGAGGCACTTGCATTGCTTTGAAAGCAGAGGACCTGCGAAGTTTTGCAATTCTCTCTACTAACATAGGGTCAACTCCCGAAGCAATTATATCTTCAGGACTATGACCTAAATCATTGTATGAGTGAAGCACAGGGTCCAACTCTTCATAAGGAGGCAGACTGTCGCTATCTTTCTGATCGGGCTTCAACTCGGCAGAGGGAACTTTATTGATGATATTGATAGGGATGCGTTCTTGATTTCTGTTGATATAATGAGCCAACTCATATACTTGAAGCTTATATAAATCAGCAATAACCATCAAAGCCCCTGATAAATCACCATAAAGAGTACCATAGCCTATAGAAAGTTCACTTTTGTTAGATGTATTCAACAACAATGCATTGTAGCGGTTGGAATATGCCATAAGAATAGTGCAACGTATGCGTGCTTGAATATTCTCAAATGCCACATGCCATTCTACATCTGAGAAATAGTGATGCAACTGCTCTGCCATAGCACCAAATATTGGAGCGATTGGGACCATCTCATAACTTACTCCAATCCTTTTAGCCAAATCAACAGAATCTGTTAAAGAATGGTCTGTTGAAAACATTGACGGCATCAATATTCCATGAACATTTTCAGCGCCAAGAGCATCTGCTGCCAAAAGAGCGACCACAGCAGAATCAATTCCTCCAGAAAGCCCAATTACGGCCTTTTTCATGCCGGCTGACTGAAAATAGCTTTTTATTTTGCCTACAAGTAAATCATAGACAGAGTCAATTGATATTTCCGGATAGAAAACCATATTTAGAAAATAAAAATGTCGCTTATTGGCTTGTTGGTATAAACTTTCTCAATAGTTTCCGCAAAAATAGGAGCCACTGAGAGCACTTTGAACTTGGTTAGGTCAACCTCTGGATCTTTTGTCAATGGAAGGGTGTCAGACACAATAAATTCCTTGAGAGCAGACTTGTTTATGCGGTCATAAGCACTGCCCGAAAGCACAGGATGAGAGCAAATAGCTCTGACACTAAGAGCGCCTTTTTCGATAAGCATATCGGCACATTTAGTGATGGTTCCGGCTGTGTCAACCATATCATCAACAATCACAATATTTCGACCTTCAACATCACCAATAGCTGTCATAGAGCCGACAACATTTGGCTTTTCACGAGATTTATGACAGATAATCATTGGCGTCCCTAAAATGCGGGCATAAGCATTTGCCCTTTTTGCTCCGCCCATATCAGGTGAGGCTATAGAAAGGTTATCAATATTGAGATCGCGCAAATATGGAATAAAAATAGAGCTAGCATAGATATGATCCACAGGTACATCGAAGAATCCCTGAATCTGATCTGCATGAAGGTCAGCAGTCATTACTCTGTCACACCCTGCTGCATGAAGCAGATTGGCAACTAATTTTGCTCCTATTGATACTCTAGGACGGTCTTTACGATCTTGACGAGCCCATCCGAAATATGGCATTACTGCAATGACTTTGTATGCAGAAGCGCGACGAGCCGCGTCTATCATCAGTAGTAATTCAAAAAGGTTTTCTACTGGAGGAAATGTTGACTGAACAATGAATATTGTAGCGCCACGCACACTTTCTAGGAAAGCTGGTTGAAATTCGCCATCTGAAAAAACAGTCACTTCAGATTTTCCAAGATCCATACCTAGTGAGGATGCTATCTTATCGGCAAGATACCTGCTACTCCTGCAGGAGAATATCTTCATCTGATGATCATCGTATTGAACCATATTGATTAGGAGTTTAAGAATTGTTTATTGTTTTTAATATATTATCTATATAATCCAATATTTCATCCTTGCCTTTACCAGTTTGAGAGGATGAAATGAACACCGGAGGCAACTCTTCCCAATATTCCATAAGAGTCTGTTTGTTATTTTCGACTTGGGCAGCAAGAGCATTAACTCCCAATTTATCGCATTTTGTAAACACAATGGAGAACGGAACTCCTTCGTTGCCAAGCATTTGAAGAAACTCTAAATCATTTTTGAGAATGTCGTGGCGGCCGTCCAACAGAACAAACAACAACACCATCTGTGGGCTGCCAAGCACATAATCATTAATCATCTTTTTCAATGAATTTCTCGTTGTTTTTGAGACTTTTGCGAAACCATAGCCTGGCAAATCCACCAAGTACCAACTATCATTAATGATAAAGTGATTGATGCACAAAGTCTTACCTGGAGTAGAAGAAATGTGCGCCAAAGATTTATTGCCTGAAAGTGTATTTATAAGGGAAGATTTACCCACATTTGAACGGCCGATAAAGGCGAATTCAGGGAGAGTAAGTTTTGGCTTATCTGCGATTGAAGTGCAACTTGCAACAAACTTTGCTTGGGTTATCTTCATATAAGATGAATTTTGGCAAAAGTAAGCATTTTTCGCTTAACTTTGTGAAATAGCATGGTCGGAAATGGAAAATATCCAACATATCAGTCTGGGGCAACTCCAAACGCAAATAAAAGAAAGCATAGATGACCGATTTATGAGGGCCTTGTGGGTAAGTGCAGAAATATTAGATATATCCACAACTCCTGCAGGCCATTGCTACCTCACCCTTGTTGAGAAAGACGAAATAAGTGACAATGTCCTCTCCAAGATTCAGGCAATTATTTGGGCTGCGTCATATAGAGTCATCAGGCCATATTTTGAGACCACTATTGGAGAACCAATGCAAACTGGAATGAAAGTTTTGCTGCAGGTTAAGGTCCAATACTCTCCAATCTACGGATTGTCTTTGGTAGTAATGAATATTGACCCGGGGTTCACAATAGGAGTCACTGCTCTTGAAAGGCAGAAAACTTTGGAAAGGCTGGAAAAAGAAGGCATGCTTGATATGAACCGCAGTCTTCTTCTCCCAGATTTGCCGCATCGGTTTGCGGTCATTTCTTCTGAAACAGCCGCCGGCTATGGGGATTTTATGAATCATCTTCATTCCAACCCCTTTGGATATCACTTTGAGACTAAATTATTTATCTCTCCTATGCAAAGCAGTGAAGCTCCTGCCGGAATAATATCTGCCCTTGATGCTATTGCTAGCAAAGCTGAGCATTATGATGCTGTATTGATTTTGAGAGGAGGAGGTTCTACCTTCGACTTGTCATGTTTTGATGATTATGAATTAGCAGTAAACATTGCGCAATTTCCACTTCCTGTGCTTACAGCCATAGGGCATGAAAGGGATTGTCATGTTGCCGACATTGTTGCTTATCAATACCTAAAAACGCCTACGGCTTTGGCGGATTATTTTGTTGACATTTTTGCCACAGAAGAGCACCAAATTGATTCTTTAGCAAATAGATTGCTCATGGCAATTAAAGGCAAGCGAGCAGACGCAGTCTCTGCTGTGGACAGAATGATGTCAAGCGCCCAAAACACAGCTTTACTGCGCATCAACAGCGAAAAGCGCATAGTCGATATGCTCATCGCTCGGTCCTCATCAAGGATTATTTCCGGTCTACAAATAGCAAAGGCTCAAATTGATATGCTTATGTCAAAAATTAGAGCCGGCACTAGCGCCATCTTGCGCAACGAAGTCCATAAAATAGACCTTCTAGAGTTGCGAATAGCTAGTTTGAACCCTTTCAGCATAATGGAAAAAGGCTTCGCTATGGTTGTTAAAGATGGCAAAAAACTAAGTTCAGTAACAAATCTCAGTCCTGAAGACAGCATTACTGTATTATTTCAAGATGGTAATGCCAATTGCGATGTAAAAACAATAAAAAATAATTAATATGAGTGAGAAAATGACATATAAACAAGCATTGGAACAATTACAACAGCTTGTTGCCAGCATTGAAGACCCCAAAAGAGACCTTACTTCTCTCACTGAAGATGTAAAAAAGGCTACAGATTTGGCAAAATACTGCAAAGCTTGTTTGAAAAAAAGCGAAGACGACATCAATAAAATAATAAATGGCTAAAGCTGATTATATATACGAACGAGACCCATACTTGTTGCCTTTCCGCGAGGCGATAGAGGCCCGTCATGCCAGGATTATATCTGCTAAAGAAGCTATTGCCGGCAAGAAAGGTAAAATTTCTGATGCTGTCAACAACCATTTGTACTATGGTCTCCACAAAATCTATGGTTACTGGGTATTTAGAGAATGGGCTCCAAATGCCAACAGAATATATGTAATTGGAGACTTCAATGGCTGGAAAAAGAGCGATGAATATCAGATGTCTCCTATCGGCAATGGAAACTGGGAGTTGGTCATTCCTGAGGAAAATATTCACCATGGAGACAAATTCAAATGGTTCGTCGAATGGCCTGCAGGCGGAGGTGAAAGACTCCCCGCTTATGCTTTCAGATGCGTGCAAGATGTTCATACAAAGGTTTTCTGCGCCGAAGTATGGGATCCTGATAAGCCTTATAAATGGAAAAGTAAAAAACACATAAAGGTTGATAACCCTCTTATTTATGAAGTTCATATAGGTATGAGTTCCGAAGAAGAAAAAATCTCTTCTTTCGACGAGTTCCGGCGCACAGTGTTGCCTCATATTGTGGATTTAGGCTACAATACCATACAAATTATGGCTCTTCAAGAGCACCCATATTATGGTTCTTTTGGTTATCAGGTATCTAATTTTTTTGCACTCAGCAGTCGATTCGGCACCCCTGAGTCATTCAAGCAGTTAGTAGATGAGGCCCACAGCCTTGGCATTGCAATAATTATGGATATAGTCCATTCTCATGCTGTGAAAAATGAGGTAGAAGGCCTCAGCAGACTTGACGGCTCTTACACTACTTACTTCCACGAAGGGCCGAAGGGAGAGCATCCGGCTTGGAACAGTCGCTGCTTTGATTACGGAAAACCAGAGACACGCTATTTTCTTCTCTCCAATTGCAAATATTGGATGGAGGAATATCGACTTGATGGCTTTCGCTTTGATGGTGTGACCAGTATGCTTTATTTCGATCATGGGCTTGAGCGCGATTTCAGTGGCTATGCTTCATATTTCAACAATGGAGTTGATGAAGATGCCATTTGCTACCTAGCCTTGGCAAACATGCTAATCAAAGAGTTATATAAAGATGCTATTACCATAGCTGAAGACATGTCTGGCCTGGCCGGCTTGGCAGCTCCAATACAGCAAGGTGGAATAGGCTTTGGATATCGCATGAGCATGGGAATTCCGGACATGTGGATCAAATGGATAAAAGAACGCAGCGATTGGGAATGGAACATGGGGGAGTTATGGCATGAACTTACAAACAAACGCGCTGACGAAAAGACCATTAGCTATGCCGAATGCCATGACCAAGCCCTGGTTGGCGATAAGACTATTATCTTCAGGCTTATTGATAAGGAGATGTATTTCTCTATGAACAAAGAGTCTAGCAACGTAGTGGTTGACAGAGGCATTGCATTACATAAAATGATACGCTTCGTCACTTTGGCAACCGCAGGTGATGGATATCTTTGCTTTATGGGGAATGAATTCGGCCATCCGGAATGGATTGATTTTCCTCGAGAAGGGAATGGCTGGTCATATAAGTATGCACGCAGACAATGGAGACTGGCGAAGGCAGATTATCTGAGATACAAAGGTCTAAATGACTTTGATGCGGCAATCATTCACCTGTTTGCCATCCAGCAATTATTATCTCAACCTCATTATTGCTATCGTGCCGACGATAGTGACAAGACTCTATGCTTTACCAGAGGCAACTATATGTTTGCTTTCAATTTCAACCCTGAGATGTCGTTCTCTGACTATTGGACTGAAGCCCCTGCCGGCAAATGGGATACTATCATGAGCAGCGACAGAGCCTCTTTCGGAGGATTTGATCGCATTGACGAAAATATGTCTCATTTGACTACTTACCAAGATGGCAAAAACTATTTAAGACTGTATCTGCCATCAAGGACAGTTACAGTCTTAAAAAAAGTCGATTAATTTATCTCTGTCTACTTTTGAGTAAATTCCCAGTTTCTAAATTGGAACAAACCATCTGTAGAAGTTGGGTTAAATGGAAGGCTTGATTCAGGGCCATTGAACACGAAGAACAGGTCATGAACTCCTTTTGCACCCTTTACTGCACAACTAAATGCTTTCACAGCATCTATTGCTGTCAAAGGAACTGTGCCAATTACTTTACCATCTTTTGAATCCAAGCGAATTTCAATAGTACAATCCGTCTTCACTTGAGAAACCACAGCCTCAAAAGAAGAAGCTCCATCACCAAAATCAACGCTACGCAAACTGATAAAATCGCCGTTGTCAATTCCGGTTACATATATTCCTGCTTCGTCTTGGCGAGTTACCATTCTGTAAGCCCAAGCAATTGTGCTGGCTTTTACTCTCTGATATGGGTTGAAATTTTCTAGAGGTTCAATCTTGGTTTCCAACCAATAAGGCACTTCTTGAATAAACCCATCTGCATCATATTGCATCTCGGCCGCGCTAACTGACCTACGCTCATTATGTTTGTACTCCTCTCCCGCTGTGATAAAGTCAAGTTGAAGCAAATCATAGTCTTGTCCGAAGATGAAGCTCTTGCCTTTGTAATCCACGATTCCGGGGTGGGTTCCTCTATCGCGCTCTGTAGGAGTCATGATATAGCCTTTATAATTCCAAGGGCCGGTTGGGCCATCAGCCATTGAATATGCCAGGCCTTCAGGGCAACAAGTTGAGGCATAAGCCATATAGTATTTTCCGTCGCGTTTATAAGTCCATGGGCCTTCTTGGTAATGCGCCGGAGCGGTTAGTTTCATTATTTCACCATCAGCGCTAATCATATCTTCATTGAGTTTCACACAATATACATTTGGATTTCCCCAAGTCATATATGCCTGACCATCATCAATCAATACAGTTGGGTCGATATCTTCCCAGTGCTCTTTTTGCCATACAACAGGAGCACCAATAGGATCTACGAATGGGCCATAAGGAGAATCAGCCACTAACACGCCTATTCCGTTACCATGAAGAGGGCAGTACATATAGTATTTGCCATTGCGAGGGATTACTTGCTGCGCCCAAGCACCATTATCTCTTTGTTTCCACTCAAAAGCGTCCAAAGAAGCAACTACTCCATGTTCAGTAAAATTGACCATATCGGTTGTAGTGTAGAGTATCCAATTGAGCATCTTGAAGCCATAACCTTGAGCATCATCTTCGTCGTGGGATGTGTAAATGAAGATTGTGTCATTGATAACCACAGGTGAAGGGTCTGCTGTATATTTTGTCTGAAAAATCGGCATACCTTCGTATGAATTGTGCCATGAAGTAGCCGGTGCAATACCCTGAGAGGTAAGCGTCACAAACTTCATTGTGCCGTCTTCATTATATTCAAGATTTTCCACACTGACACTGCGACGTCCGCTTGATCCGCCATATCCATCAACTGAAAGGGTTCCATTGTGGTAAAACAAGTACCAATTGTCAATGAAATTGGCTATACCCGGATGAATAGTGAAACTATCTCTTGCAGAGCCTGTAAGTGGACCCTGACAAGTCCATTCTCCATCTAATGATGTTGCTGTGGCATATTCAATAGCCTCATCTCCTCTCCTACCCATTGATGCATAAGTCAAATAATACATTCCATCTTTTTTATGGAGCCATGGTCCTTCTACATAATTGTCAAGCTCAATAACTTTAATTTCACCATCAATTCCCGTTAGATCTTCTGTCAATTTTGCCAAGAAGCAAGTGCCATTACCCCAACTCATCCAAACAGAGCCATCATCATCCACAAGAACTGTGGGATCAATGTCATTCCACCAACCTCTTTCGCCATTGTCAGTCATATCATCGGTTACTAATGGCTTTCCAAGATAATCTTTGAAAGGGCCTGTGGGGCTGTCACCTACTGCCAAGCCAATGACTTTGCTATTATAAGGAGCTCCGGCTTGCATGGATGTAAAGAAATAGTATTTCCCTTTGTATTCAATGACCTGCGAAGCCCACGCCTCTCCTATGGCATATTCAAAATCTGTAGGCTTTAAGATAACTCCATGGTCTTTCCAATTGAGCATGTCTTGAGTTGAATAGAGCACCCATTCTGTGAGATTGTAACCATATTGGCCCTCAAAGCCTGGCTTATCTTCATAGCATTGGTCATGACCGGCATAGAGGTAAAGGGTATTTCCGACTACCAGCGGAGCAGGATCGGAAGTGTGTCTGTTGCGAATAATAGGATTCGCATAGATTGTAAAGTCAGCATCTGAGGCTGTTTTATTGTCAACTGCACAAGAGCAGAGAGACAAAACAACAGATGCGGCAATGATTAGTTTTTTCATATAGTTAAGATTATTTATCCAATAATGAATTTGCTTCGCGGCAACAATGATATAAACTTACAAAGAAGATAAGAGATTAAATATGTACATATAGCTGTAAAAATTATTGCCAATGGAGAAGGCAAAATAGGATTCAGCACCCCAAAAACTGCAGGCAAAAACAGCATATGCATCAGATACATGCACTAACTAGCATGAACAGGCATTACCATTAGGCAAGCTATTAACCTGAGCCAATCCAAAAAGACAATCCTTTCCTTGTGCATATCATTTAGAATTCAATAATGACTTCTTCATCTACGAATGAGCAAAGGCGGGCCTTGGCATTTGTAAGAGCATAAACAGCTGTGTTTTCATCATTTTCGTTATAAGAAGATCTAAGGCTTGGATATGCGTCCAACATTGCTTTTTTGGCTTCAATGCGTTCATCATCAACCAAGGTTGCATAAATACGTATCCATTGTTTGCCGTTATATGCACAAATCGCTATTTTTGGGTTAGCAGCTATTTGCTTTGCAACGTTCTTAGAATGACCGGTTTGAATGTAGAGCTTTCCTTCAAAGATATTTATTGTTCCAAAGGGGCGGACATCAGGCTGATTTCCTTCGGTTGTCGCAATAAAATAATAACCACAATTAGATAGGAAATCGCATACTTGTTGCATTCCCTCAGGGTTAGAAGTTTTGTATTCCATAAGATTAATTTTATTGGATTGGTTGCAGCCAGTGCAAAGCAAAGCCAATGCGAAGAGAGATAAAAGAAAGTGTTTCATAAGTGTTTGATTAAGGAAATCAAAAATAGTTAAATTTCTTATTATCAACAAATGCCATCAAGCACCTAAATAAATCTCACCTGTGATAGCTCGATTCTATTTAATAACACTCTATTTAAAAAATACGAATCATGATTACCGAACTCATTCTTCTCAGTTTTCTCCGAGTTCGTCTTTGAGAAGTTCATAGACATAAGACGAACTCTCAGAATATAGGCCTGTATCTAAATCTGTAAGTCTCTCATAAGTTTTTGAAGTGTATAGAGTGTGAAGCGCCTCTGATAGTTTCACTCCCGTATCGTTGATTAGAAAGAGTGTCAATTTATCAACAATATGAGATATCAGATAATCAGACTGTCGTTGCTTTGTCATTTTATTCTTTTTAACAAACGGACAGCTTTTTGAGTTCCGAAATAGTATTGATTATTCAATTTTCTAAATTTCAATGACTGGGCTAATTCCTCCATCGAATTAATACCCTCATCATATCTGCTTAATAGATAAGCCACGCCATAATTTATCCCAAGATGATTTAATCGCAATTGAATGGAATCCAATTTTTTCTGAAGCCTCACTCAGCCCCAAGAGAGATACCCCATCGTGTGTGATATGGCAATTCTCTCTTACGAAAGTATAAGAAAGATCTATACCATAATATTTTGAGATAATGCATATACAGGCAGGGCCACAGCCCATCCCTTCTAGTTGATTGATTGTTGGGAATATCATCATTTATTTGTTCCCTTCTTAATACTGAAAATAGATAGGAAAAGTAGAAAACATAGCAATGGTACAATATACGATTCCTTACGATTGACACCATTTTCTGAAACAAACAGCTGGTGATTAATATATCTTCCTTGAGATATTATTTCTAATGTATTTTCTAATACAATGTCATTTGTGTCACAATACACCTCATTGAAAGAAACTGGCACATAATAATCCGGCAACAATCCCCTATGGGCAGGTGTGCGTTCGGTAACCATTTCATCAAAAACACATTTTACAAGCGGAATCCTGACATCAATTTTTGAATTCGGCAGTCTCAAATCCAAGAACTTATTCGCTCTCATATCGTGGTATCCCGTAGGCGTTTCTCTTCCAACTGAAACGGCTCTGTCAGCCCTTACCAAATATGATGCAAAGAGTGCAGCCGCTGAACAAGTCGATTCTCCAGTAATAAGATATATTTTACCTTGATATATATCCTTATTCGGGAGGGTAACATATTTGAGCCAGTTCGGTTCACGGCAATACCAACCTTTTGACTTGTCATATCTAAAATCTGAGAAAGGTTTTGCATTTTGCGGGAAGTTGCTTGAGTATCTGAATGACTTGTAAGAACAAGTATCATTTACTATCTCATATGGGTTAACATTTTTGACTGGACCTCCTACAAGCAAAGATAGTAGTTCCCCCATAATCTCTTCGTCGCCTCCAGAATTATTACGTAAATCAATAATTAGGTTTGGGCACGCAAATGTTTTCGAAAGCAAAGAATCTTTTATCTCTTTTATTTCCCTTTCATCGAGAGAAAACGTACTCAACCTCAAAAACTTGACACTGTCGCAAGGTTGGCTGAACGCAAAGGTTTTGTCAGCGCTTTCCATTTGGTTGCGATAATAACTACTTTTCTCAACAGTTTTTGGAACACGTCTGATAGAATTATTTACAACCCATTTATCCTCAATCTCTTCTCCATCTGAGAAGATAATCTTCTGCAAGGTCAAACCATGAACACTCTCTCCATACAGCAGATTCCAGCTATTCAACATGGCGACACTTTTGGATGAAAAAGCCTCGCCATCAAATGAATTCATGTTGTTCCTCATGGATTCAATCCAAACGCTATCGTCTATGTCATTTATAGATTTTACCCTCCTTGTCAAGTACTGGGACATCTCTTCTGGAGCAGCAACAACGATGAGTGAATCGTTCAGAACGCCAAGCCTGAATTTTGGTGCCAGATAGTTTTCTGATGTAACAGGGATGTGGGTTAATAAAGACAAATGTGAATCATTGATAAGCTGTCTAGTTGTAGTTGACCTCACCATGTAATAGAAATGCACATAATCAACTATCTCTTCAAATGACGCAAGGCAGGAGTCTCTGAATGACAGAAACTTATCTTCCGAAACACGCTCATATAGTAAAGGATAACACTCTTTATAAGCATCAAACAGAATGTTCAAATCTTCTTTTGCTTCTTCCTTAGAGAGGCTTTCCGGCGCTTTATGATCTTTTAGTGGGACAAATTTAGATTGAAGTCCAAATGGCTTGAGGGGGGCCATAGGGTCCATGTAGGAGTTCCGCAATGTAAGTGAAATGTGAGGAAACGCAAAGGCTTTATAATCATATCCTACAACGCCTATTGAGTCTCCCTTGTGGATATGCTTACCTGTTTCAAACGTGGTTACCCCTCGCAACCCTCCTATCTGTATAATATCTCCATCAGATGTTTTTATTGCAATATAGCCGGACAAATATTTGGGGTTGACAAAGTCCTTTTCGTCTGAGTTAATTATGCTTGCGATTGTTTCATCGAAACTGCCTTTTCTAATATCTCAATAATTGATTTTAAATCTGGTTAGTTTTTCTGCCACATACAAATCGCTTATCTTTCCTTCGACAGGAGAGATAACCGTTGCCCCTAATGGAGCAGATATGTATAATTCCTCAAAGTTCAGTTCTCCCTCGATATATTGTTGTGGTTGTGAGACAATGCCTTCTCCAGGGCTATGGCCAAATATAGGCCATTCAAAAGTTTGAGCACTGGCTAAAAAAGAATTAAGTAATAAAGCTAACGACAAAATTGTTCTGAACATATAATATTTTTCAATAGGGCCTGACTATTGATGTGTAAAATTAAAGAATTATTTGGAGAGATATGCATCATTCATACGTATTTCAGAACCTTAACGGCCAGCGTTTTAACATGAAAGATTTGGCTCACGGCATTAATAAAAGTGTACCCACCCATGATATCTTTGCCTACGTGCGCAATAACAGATTCGACTAGGGCAGATAATAATACATTAATTTAAACCCAGTGGCATTATTAGCAACTGGGCAAAATACCATCGTTTAATAACGATAATAGTCACCGGCGCCATTGTATGCAACAGCCCTAGTGTCAGCATAACGCAGATTACCATGGCTATTTGCACGGCCATTTGCATCAGTTGATGAGCCACCATTGTCAGCATTGAACCATCCTGATTTTTGTTTACAGT
>JAAZCF010000056.1 GCA_012513425.1 Bacteroidales bacterium | reverse complement strand
TGTTTTATCATTTATTTGAATTTCTAAAAGAAAAAGGCACAGACTTTTCAGGTATTGGTTTGATGCAATATATTTCTGTCAGAGGTATTCTTTGCAGCATCACAGCTATTGCCACAGCCCTTATTTTAGGCAAGCAACTCATTCATTATTTACAAAAGAAGCAAATCGGAGAAGAAATTCGCGACCTCGGTTTGGAAGGCCAGCTTTCAAAAAAAGGCACTCCAACTATGGGCGGACTTATCATTATTGCTGCCATTTTGGTTCCAGTACTATTATTTGCCGATCTGTCGAATATGAATACATTGCTTCTTATTTTTACAACTGTTTGGCTGGGATTTTTAGGATTCATGGATGATTATATCAAAGTGTTCAAGCACAACAAAAAAGGTCTTCGAGCTAAATACAAAATAATTGGCCAAGTGGTTTTGGGCCTCATTGTTGGGTTGGCTTTGTGTTTCAGTAATCAATTGCAATTTCGTGAAGGAAATGCAGTTCAACAAAGCGAAGAAACTATTGTCTCTGTAAATACGGTCTCTGTTGATAGTGATCATCCGATTGACATCAAAACAACCATTCCGTTTATTAAAAACAATGAATTCAATTATCACTGGTTGAGTCCAATAAAAGGCACATTTGGCGACATCCTCGCTGAGATTCTTTACATTTTGGTCATAATATTTATTATCACGGGGTGTTCTAATGGCTCGAATTTGACCGATGGCATGGATGGTTTGGCTACCGGTGTCAGTTGTATTGTCGGGGCCACATTGGGGGTACTGGCCTATGTATCGGGACACGTTGGGTATGCCGATTACCTCAACATTATGTATATAGAAAATAGTGGTGAAATAGTTGTATTTATGATGGCTCTAGTGGGAGCTTTACTAGGCTTTTTATGGTTTAACTCTTATCCTGCTCAAATATTTATGGGAGATACAGGTAGTTTGTGCCTGGGGGGCATCATCGGAGTAAGCGCTGTGCTCATTCGCAAGGAACTTTTGTTACCCATTTTATGTGGAATATTTATGGTTGAGAGCATATCGGTTCTTGTACAACGAGGGTACTTTAAATATACAAAGAAAAAATATGGAGAGGGTCGTCGCGTTCTGAAGATGAGTCCTCTTCACCATCATTTCCAAAAAGAGGGCATTGAGGCTCTTATCAAAAAACCCGTCAAAGCCCACCCGGAAGCCAAAATAGTAACACGTTTTTACATCGTGTCTATTGTGCTGGCGGTATTAACTCTCATAACTCTTAAAATCAGGTAATCATGGAAAGAATTGTTGTATTAGGCGGAAGAGAGAGCGGAGTAGGTGCAGCCGTTCTTGCAAAAGTGAAAGGATTCGACGTGTTTCTTTCAGATATGTCTCATATTGGCAATGACTATAAGCAATTGCTGGACAAATATGAAATAGAGTATGAAGAAGGCGGTCACAGTCCTGAGAAAATATTGAATGCTCAATGCATTATCAAGAGCCCTGGCATTCCTGAAACTGCATCAATTGTCCAAGAAGCCTACGCAAGAAGCATTGATGTTATTTCCGAGATAGAATTTGCAGGAAAATACGACAATGCAAAGAAAATATGTATCACTGGCAGCAATGGAAAGACCACTACCACCACATTGATTTATTATTTATTACAAAAGGCAGGTTTAAATGTAGGTCTTGGTGGAAACATAGGAAAGAGCTATGCATTGCAAGTCGCTACTGAGCATCATGATATCTATGTGTTGGAATTGAGTAGTTTTCAGCTTGATGGTATGTATGAATTCAAAGCTGACATAGCAGTGTTGCTGAATATCACTCCTGACCATTTGGACAGATATGATCATAATATGCAAAATTATATAAATGCAAAGTTCAGAATCACGAGAAATATGTCCGCTGACGATTGTTTTATCTTCTGCTCCGATGATGAAGTTACTGTAAAAGCCATTAAAGATATTATCATCAAGGCTCGTCAACTTCCTTTTACTCAGGAATCAGTAGTAGAGCAAGGTGCTTATCTAGAAAATAACACCATGATAGTGCGTTATGGCGACGACAGTTATCAGATGAATATTAATGAGATTGGCATTGAAGGCAAGCATAATGTATACAATTCCATGGCTGCAGCCCTTGCCGGAAAAATTATGCATGTAGGAAACAGTGTCATTCGAGAAGCATTGACCAATTTCACAGGAGTTGAACATAGGCTTGAGAAAGTATTGTCAATAAAAGATGTGATGTATATCAACGACTCAAAAGCCACTAATGTCAATTCAACATGGTATGCTCTTGAAAGTATGAAAACCCCTGTAGTTCTGATTTTGGGTGGCACTGACAAAGGCAATGATTATTCTGTCATCTTTGATTTGGTAAAAAGAAAAGTTCATTCAATTGTATGTTTGGGCATAGATAATAAAAAAATACACGACAACTTTGAAGACAAGGTCGAACAAATAGTTGACACTTTGTCAGCCGAAGAGGCCGTGAGAGTTGCTTCAAAACTTGCAAAAAGTGGCGACACCGTGTTGTTGTCACCATGTTGCGCAAGCTTTGATTTGTTCAAAAACTATGAAGATAGAGGCCGTCAATTTAAAGAGGCTGTGAGAAGATTATAATGAAGCGTTTTATCAAGGGAGACAGAATTATTTGGTTCGTGGTCATATTGTTATGGCTCACTTCTCTCACTGCTGTGTTCTCTTCCGGATCATTTTTGGTGAGAGGAGACAGCAGCGGACTCAGCAAAACGGATGTTTTGTTTGAGCAGTTGAGATCTGTAGCAATGGGCTGTGCAGCATTATTGTTTTGCTACTTTATTAACCTTGGCATTTATAGAAAGCTTGCTCCTATCATATTCGGCATTTCTTTTTCAATGCTGTTAATGCTTTTTATTCCTAATCTTAGAGCAGAAGTCAACGGAGCTGTGAGAGGTTTGAAGATTGGAGGGCATACTATTCAGGTATTTGAATTTGTAAAGGTTGGCCTTGTCTTATACTTGTCTTGGGCTATTGAGTTTTTTAAAGACAGACTTCATAGCTTCAAAGATTATTTCTTAAAACTTCTCGTCTGGGTATTGATGGTCTGCGGTTTAGTAATGATCAACAGCTTTTCATCAGCAGTTCTGCTTGCTATTGTGAGTTTTATGATTATGTTCTTTATGGAGATTCGCAGTCGTCATTTACTCATAACATTCGGTGGAGGGGC
>JAAZCF010000008.1 GCA_012513425.1 Bacteroidales bacterium | reverse complement strand
GATGTTCACCTTCAGGAAGCTTCACTACAAACTCTTTGATGAATGTAGCAACATTGTGATTTGAAATTACCTCGCATTCCCATTTCTTTACACTTAGTGCGCTTTCAGGAACTACGATTTTGAGGTCATCCTTGACTTTTACCTGGCATCCCAGACGCCAATTATTCATAATTTGCTTGCGAGTGAAATGCACTGTTTCAGTTGGCAGGATACTTCAGCCACCTTACAATACACGACATTTACACTGACCGCATGAACCCTTTCCACCACAGGCAGAAGAGAGAAATATTTTTTCGTTTGCTAAAGTAGCCAATAAAGAACCACCTTGAGGCACATCAATGACCTTTTTACCATCATTGATAGAAATTTTTACTGTACCTGAAGGAGTAAGTTTAGTTTTAACAAAAAGTAAGAGAGCCACCAGTAGCAAGATGAGTATTAAACATGCTGCTACAGCTATAAAAAGTGATTGAAACATTATTCTTAGCCCTCCTATAATTTAATACCCATAAAGCTCATGAACGCAATGCCCATCAAGCCGGTGATGATGTATGAAATGCCAAGACCTTTAAGAGGCTTGGGTATATTACTGTATGCAAGTTTCTCTCTGATAGCCGCCATCGCCACAATAGCCAGGAACCAACCGATACCGCTGCCTAGACCAAATGTGAAGGCTTCACCAACATTGGCATAACCTCTTTGTTCCATGAACAATGAACCACCAAGGATGGCACAATTCACGGCAATCAATGGAAGGAATATACCTAATGAAGAATATAAGCCAGGAGCAAACTTTTCTACCACCATTTCCACTATTTGAACAAAAGCAGCGATGGTAGCAATATATACAATATAGCTTAAGAAAGATAAATCCAAGCTTGCAAAGTCAGGAGAAAGCCATTGCAATGCGCCTGGTTTCAATAAATACTCAAACAATATATAGTTCAATGGCAAAGTCACTGCCAACACAAAGATTACCGCAAAACCAAGGCCGGCAGCAGTCTTTACATTTTTGGAAACTGCCAAGAAAGAACACATTCCCAGGAAGAATGCGAAGATCATGTTGTCGACAAAAATCGACTTAATAAATAGGTTTATATAATCTATCATGATTGTGTCCTCCTTTATTCTTCAATTTCTTTATCAATGCTTCTCTGAACCCAAACAACACACCCTAACAGAATCAATGCCATTGGAGGCAAAATCATCAAGCCATTGTTTGAATACCATCCGCCATTCTCAATATACCAGGTTTGAGGAATAATCTGGAAACCGAACAAAGTTCCACTACCAAGCAATTCGCGGAAAAAAGCCACTATAGCAAGGACCAAACCGTAACCTAAACCATTGAAGGCTCCATCTACGAAGCTTGGCCAAGGTCTGTTACCCAAGGCAAAAGCCTCAATACGTCCCATGATAATACAGTTTGTAATAATCAAACCGATATAGACTGACAACATTTTGGATGTGTCATAGGAAAATGCCTTAAGAACCTGGTCAATCAAAATGACGAACATTGCCACTACCACCAACTGTACGATGATGCGCACGCGATTAGGAATGGAATTCCTCATTAATGAAATAATCAAACTTGAAAAGGCTGTTACAAGAGTTACAGACAACGCCATAACCAAAGCGCCTTTGAGCTGAACAGTAACTGCCAAAGAGGAGCAGATACCAAGCACCAGCACAGTAATTGGATTGTTCTTGAACAATGGTTTTGTATAGATATCTTTATTCATCTTTTTCTGCATTTTCTGAGTTAGACAACCCCTCTGAAAGGGTAATAATGGCTTTAGCCAATTCTAAAGATCCTTTGTAATAATCCATCCACTGGGCTATTGTCTTTTGAAGAGCTGTAGATGTAATAGTTGCACCGCTGATGGCATCTACCCCATTTAAATCACTGCCTGCGCCGCCCTTAACTATCTTAACCGAAGCAAACTGACCATTTACTTCAAGAACTTTATTATCAAATTGGTTGTAGAACCAAGGTTGGGCAATTTCTCCACCAAGACCGGGAGTTTCACTTGCATGAGCGAACACAGCACCATTAATGGTTGTGCAATCTTCTTTTACTGAAATGTATCCCCAAATTGCACCCCAAAGACCGGTTCCATAGCAAGGAAAGATTGTTACCATGCTGCCATCATCAAGTGCGCATTCATAAACAGGAAGAGTAACATCACCCCCATTTTTAATAGCATTGAACTGTGTTTTTAGATCAATATGAAAAGCATCCACTCCCTCGAGCTGTTTGCCATTTTGGTCAATGACATATGCACGAGTAATGTGTTTTTCATAAAGAGCTTTATAATCAGCAGTTTTGTCTGGCTGGCCATCAACTTCACCGATATTTGCAGCCAGCATGATAGTTTTCATCTGCTCCAACTCAATATTGGCTGTTTGACGAGGCTTCAGAACGGAAGCTACTATAGCAAGCACTGCTGCCACCACTACAACCAAGATGGTTGTGTAGATTATTGTATACTTATTACTATTAGTATTCATATCAAATCCTCCTTAAACAGTCTGAGCCCTTTTGAGGCGTTTTTTGATATTACGATTCACAATAATATGGTCAATAAGCGGTGCAAATGTGTTCATCAACAAGATTGAAAGCATCATTCCCTCCGGATAACCAGGATTGAAAAGACGCAAGCAAACTGCGAAAGCACCAATTAAAAAGCCATATATCCATTTTCCTGCTTCAGTTTGAGCACCAGTCACAGGATCAGTAGCCATAAATACACAGCCGAATGCGAAACCACCCATGATAAGTTGATACCAACATGGAACATCACCCAGCAAACCAATTAAAAGAGCGCCTGCCACACAACTGAGCATAACCTTCCAACTTCCAACTCCTGTCCAAATAAGAATGACTGCGCCAATCAAAATAGCCAAAGTCGAAGTCTCACCAATAGAACCAGGGATAAAACCAAGGAACATATCTGTTGGAGAATATAGAACAGAGCCATTTGCGGCCTGGCTTAGAGGAGTAGCTCCGCTGTATGCATCTACACCTGCCACCCACACTGAGTCTCCACTCATTTGCTTTGGATAAGCAAAGAACAGGAAGGCACGAGCCAACAAGGCTGGGTTCCAAATGTTCATACCTGTGCCGCCAAAGACCTCTTTACCAATCACGACTGCAAATGCCACTGCAAGAGCAAGCATCCATAAAGGAGTGGTAACCGGCATAATCAAAGGAATAATCAAACCAGTGACAAAGTAACCTTCGTTAACTTCTTCATGTCTGATTTGGGCAAACATACATTCAAAAAACAAACCCACAATGTATGATACCAAATACATTGGGAGTATTTTCAAGAAACCAAACCATAGCATTTGGCCAAAAGTCATACTCATATGACCGGCCAGGTTGGTTTGATAACCTATATTGTACATACCGAAGAGGATTGCTGGAACGAGAGCAATCATCACTACGGTCATAGTTCTTTTCAAGTCTATACTATCGCGAACATGAGCACCTTTGATGGTGGTTGTTTTCGGAACATAGACAAATGACTCTATGGCTTCAAATAATGAGCCCAGAGCACTGAACTTTCCACCTTTATTAAAGGCAGGGCTCAGATTGTCAAATAAT
Organism: Bacteroidales bacterium; assembly: GCA_012513425.1. Lineage (GTDB taxonomy): Bacteria > Bacteroidota > Bacteroidia > Bacteroidales > UBA932 > Equibacterium. Next base: position 3,087 of record JAAZCF010000008.1, on the reverse strand, counting down.
TTTCTTAGTCCCATAATATTAAGCCATTTCTTTTAACATAAGGTCAATACCATCACTGATAATTTGCTGGATATTATTTTTTGAAGGATCCACAAATTCACACAGAGCAAAATCTTCAGGAAGCACTTCGTATATACCGAGATTCTCCATTTTTTCCAAATCGCCGGCAATGCAGGCTTTTAATAGATGAACTGGATAGATATCCATAGGAAGCACTTTTGAATATACGTCAGACACGACAAAAGCTCTTGCTCCACCATTGACATTAGTATCCATTTTATATTTCTTGCCATTTCCAATCAGCCAGCTCCAATATGAGTGAGAAAAAGAGAATTTTTTGCAACGGAAAGGTTTGCACCAGCCGAATGTCTCATAGTAGTCTCCTTCGTTCAAAATAGAAATCTGATCGTCAAAGAAATCCATATAACCATCCAGACCAACTTTTTCTCCGGTAAGGACATTACCACTGATGAAGCGAAGATTCTCTTTTTTAGTGAAGAAGTCAGAAAAAGCGCTGATTGGAGAGCCTTGGTATGCTTTCACATAAGAAGGATTCACAGCAGCAGGGCCTGTCACAGCTACAAGACGGCTGGCATCATAAATACCCTCTCTGACAGCCTTTCCGATGGTAGCTACTGAAAGCAAATCTACTGTCCAAACCACTTCGCCCTTATTGATTGGGCTAATATGATTGATTTGAATGCCTACATTTCCTGCAGGATGCTTTCCTTCGAAATCATGGAAAATAACTGAACGTAGTTTCCTAAACTCTGATGAAGGACTAGTGAAGTAATTCATACTGAAATGAACTCCACCTTCTGTTAATTTAGCCAATGTATCTACACCGGCTTGGACGTCGATAAAGCGACCTTTGAGCGCGAAATCTAAATCCGCTGCAAGAGGCGCAGTGTTCATCGCTGAAATGAAAATGGATTTGGGAGCATCTTCGGCATTAGCAATAATGCCATAAGGGCGCTGCATAATCATTGGCCAAAGGCCCATTTGCATCAAAAATGAAGCTATTTGTTCCTTGCTCGCTGATGAAAGGGAAAGCGGTTTGGCTTTACGGTATTTAACCTCGCTGTCTGCTTTTACCCGAACTTCCAAAAGTTTGCGTTTGTCGCCTCTGACAATGGCCTCTACGGAGCCACTGCAAGGAGAACAAAAACAAACTTGCGGATGATTCTTGTCCACAAAAAGAGGGTCACCGGCCAATACCAAGTCCCCCTCTTTGACCACCAACTTGGGCACTAAAGCTCTGAAATTGGTAGGTTTTATGGCAATAACATCTGCAAGCACAGTTTTGGCGATCGTCTGAGAGGCGGCACCTGAAATAGGTATGTCCAACCCCTTTGTTAATCTTATCTGTTCTGACATTATTAGTTGATTATTAATATGTTAGTATTTTATTTCAAGATTATCCGGCAAATATAAGCATAATTGCGCACAAACAAAGAACAAACTACTCTTTGTTTTAGCTTTTTTCAATCTTACATTTGCCGAACTATGGAAGAAAATGATAAGATTATATTTGAGGGACTGAACAGCGCGCAAGCCGATGCTGTCAGACAGATTGAAGGGTCTTCTCTTATTATTGCAGGGGCAGGTAGTGGGAAAACCAGAGTATTGACGTGCAGAATTGCAAATGCCATTGCATCCGGGGCTGCACCAAGGGAAATATTAGCCCTCACTTTCACCAAAAAAGCCGCTACTGAGATGAAAGAGCGTATCGCCGCTTTAGTAGGGGCAGATAAAGCCAGATGGATATGGATGGGCACTTTTCACTCCATTTTTATCCGCTTTCTGAGAAAATATTCAGATTTGCTGGGTTATCCTGAGCAATTTACAATATATGACCAAAGCGACAGCCGCGCAGCTGTCAAGCAATGCATAAAAGAATTGCAACTCGATGAGAAGCTCTACAAACCAAATGACATTGCCTCACGCATTTCTGCAGCCAAAAACAGTTTAATCACAGCCGGGAACTATTTTAACAACCCATCTTTTAGAGAGCAAGACGAAGCTTCGAGAAAAGGGCGAATATGCGATATCTATGACCTTTATGCAAAGAAATGCAAGATTGCCGGGGCCATGGACTTTGATGATATTTTGGTCAACACAAATATCTTATTTAGAGACTTCCCTGATGCCTTGGAAGAAATTCGTTCTCAGTTCAAATATATATTGGTTGATGAATATCAGGACACAAACTATGCCCAATATATTATTTTGAAAAGGCTCGCTATGATTCATAGGAATATTTGCGTGGTAGGTGATGACAGTCAAAGCATCTATGCCTTTCGCGGAGCAAGAGTTGAGAACATTCTGAAGTTCAATAAAGACTACCCTGAGACTCATATTTTCCGTTTGGAGGAAAATTATCGCAGTACTCAGACAATTGTCAACGCAGCAAATAGTCTTATTGCAAAGAATGAACATCGACTGGAAAAAGTCTGCTTCTCGCAGCAATCTCAAGGTGACAAAATCGAAGTCTTAAATGGCTTCACAGAGCAAGAAGAAAGTTATCTGGTAGCTTCAAAAATTATAGACAAAATATATGAGAGCAAAGCCGCATATAGTGATTTCGCCATTCTATATCGCACCAATGCTCAATCCCGTTCAATTGAAGAAGCCCTTCGAAAGCGCAATTTGCCCTATAGAGTCTATGCAGGATTCTCCTTTTTTGACCGAGCAGAGGTCAAAGATATGCTGGCATATTTCAGGCTGGTAATCAATCCAAAAGATGATGAAGCTTTCCGCAGAGTTGTAAACTTTCCTACCCGAGGAATTGGAGAAACATCTCTCAACTATCTTAGAGATTGCGCTACAAGCAAAGCCTGTTCTTTGCTGGATACAATCTCTCTGCCGGACAATGTCTTAGCTTCTTTCGGGCTTAAGAATGCTGCTATATCCAAGCTAAGAGACTTTGCTGCAATGATTATGGAGGTACACAATACGATGGAAGAAAGTGACGCCTATAATGTTGCCGTTGAGATTGGCAATAGATCAGGCGCCCTTCTCAATTTGAAGGCCGATTCATCTATTGAAGGTCTGTCAAAATTTCAACACGTTGAATCTCTTTTCAAT
>JAAZCF010000055.1 GCA_012513425.1 Bacteroidales bacterium | reverse complement strand
TTGAGCTCGCTTTCAACTACAGTCGGGCCATAGCAATCCCAGCTGTTCCAACCCATAGGTGGAGTCAGTGACCAATCTCTAAAGTCGTTATATGATTCCGGTACAGCAACTTCTGGAGCTTGATTACATGATGCAAATGCAAGTAATGCTGCAAAAAGAAAGATTATTTTTTTCATAGTCTAAAATTTTGCCCTAAATTTAATGATACTTTGAATCTTTACATAAAACTAATATAACAATATGAAAAAAATCTCTTGTTTAACTACGGCAATCCTTATGGCTTTTTCTGCATTTGCAGGAAATTTTAATGACGGACTTCGTCGCAGTTCTCCTGAAGAGCAAGGCGTGCATTCTGAAGACATTGCTTCATTGGTTAGTGCCATTTCAGAAAAAGGCTATGAAATCCATAGTCTTATGATTATACGAAATAACGCAGTTATTGCAGAGAATTGGTGGGCTCCTTATGCCCCGGAATATTCTCATGCAATGTACTCAAATACCAAGTCGTGGACATCGATGGCCATTGGCTTTGCTGTGCAGGAAGGCTTATTGAAAATTGATGACCGCCTTGTCGACATCTTTCCTGATCTTGTTCCTGCAGATGCGGATCCTCGCACTTATAAACTTACTGTTTTCCACTTGTTGAGTATGTCTGCAGGCCATGCTCCTGCCAGTGGCGGCTCAACGCTTGAAAGATATGCAGGAGCGGGAGACGAGCAGGTATGCTCATTTCTTTCATCAAAGTTCGGCTGGGAACCTGGTACACACTTCGAATATAACATCAACTGCTCTCACATGTTGTCAAACATCATCAGCCGCTTGACAGGTATGACCCTTTACGAATATTTGAAGCCTCGTCTATTGGATCCTCTTGGAGTTGAGCCGGAGGCTTGGGAAATGGACCTTAGCGGTCGTAATATGGGTAATGGTGGTCTGCATCTTAAAACATCTGATATGGCCAAATATGGTTTGTTTATACTCAACAAAGGCAAATGGAATGGACAACAACTGCTCAACAGTGAATGGATTGATGCAGCTACCACTCCTCATATTTTCCAAAAAGGAGGAAATGCACCTGAGTCTGATGCTAAAGATGATGGTGGACAAGGGTATGGTTATCAGATATGGATGGGCCGTCACAATAGCTTCAGAGCCATCGGAGCCCAAAATCAGGTAACATTGATGCTGCCTGAGCAGAACTTGGTAGTTGTGTCTACAGGAGCAATAGGAGATGAGGCAGGCTTCAATAGTCTGGTCTATGAATTTTCTGACAAGATGAGTGACAAAAAGGTTAAGAAGAACAATAAAGACTTCGATTTAGAAAAAGAATTGGCCAAATATAGCCTCAAAAAGCCTTTTGAGACAGCCTCTGCAGCTAAGGTAACTTCTCAGACCAAGAATTATCAAATGTTCCAAAATGACCTAGGCATCAGTGCTGTAGCTTTCAGGTATGATGCTGAAGGCAATGTATATGTGACATTGGAAAGCAACAATTCCATTAATAATTTATCTTTTGGCTTGGATAAATGGCTCATTTCAGCTTCTGACCGCAAGATGATGTTTGCTAGAAGTGCTTATCCAAACACTATGGGTGTGACACCTTATCGTATGGCCGGCATGGCCTCTTGGGAAAATGAAACAGTGCTAAAC
>JAAZCF010000054.1 GCA_012513425.1 Bacteroidales bacterium | reverse complement strand
GGCGAGGTCCATTTTTGAACTATCAATTGAGCTGCGAAGCAAGCAGCAGATATTTATTTTTCCATTTTCAGATTTAACAATAGCCAGGTTGTTGGAAGTCTCTACCATGCCGGGCATATCCAGGCTCATGCGGGCCACCTCGTTAGGGCAAGCAGCCACAGCTTTTATCATATTCAGAGCAACAGAGCCTGCCATTACTTTATCGGCAGAGGCTTCAATAACAGAAATCTCCAAAGCAGGATCAACTTTTCCAAGCTCATTTTTGAGCTCTGCAAGAACTTTTTCTGCCTGAGCTTTTACTGTCTCAGCTTTGCCTTTTGGAGCTGCAATCACAGCCACAGCTTCTCTTGGAATTGCGTTGCGCAGATTGCCACCGCAGATGCTGCTGAGCTTGCACCCATGGTCACGAAGCAATGGAAGAAGGATTCTTGCCATAGCTTTGTTGGCATTGCCGCGACCTTCATTGATTTCCATGCCTGAGTGACCGCCACGCAGACCTTTTACTTCAATTTTTAATACTTGATATTCTGCAGGCAAAGCCTCTTCTTCGTAGCTGAAGCTGGCATTAGCATTGACGCCTCCGGCGCAACCTACATACAGCTCACCTTCAGTTTCCGAGTCCATATTGATGAGAATATCACCTTTCAATAGGCCGCATTTTAAGTTGAAGGCACCAGTCATGCCGGTTTCTTCATCTATGGTGAAAAGGGCTTCGATAGGGCCGTGCTTGATGTCCTTTGCTTCTAACACAGCCATAGCAGTAGCTACGCCCATGCCATTGTCGGCTCCAAGGGTAGTGCCTGTGGCATAAACCCAATCTTCACCGTCTTTTTTCACAATGCGTGGCTCCACAGGGTCTTTCTCCCAATCGTGAGCTATGTCATTGTTGTTTTGAGGTACCATGTCGAGATGGCCCTGCAAGATGATGCCTTTGCAATGCTCCATTCCAGGAGTGGCAGGTTTGCGGATAATGACATTACCTACATTATCAACTATAGTTTCAAGACCAAGGCCTTTTCCGAATTGTTCCATGAAAGCAACCACTTTTGCCTCTTTTTTTGAAGGGCGTGGAATGCGGGTGAGTGCGTAGAAGTTTTTCCAAACGCGCTGAGGATGAAGATTTGATATATCCATGCTAGTTAGTTTATTTTATTATTTCAATACTGAATTTAGCGGAAAAGAAAGTGTCTGTCCCAATTGGTAAATAGGAATACGGGTTTGAAGGAGCATTTGCTGCCCGTCCAAGATTTTTGCTGTGGCAACCACAGGAACTCTATAAAATACTTCGCCGGAGCTGAGAATTTTTGAACTTCCAGAAATGCCGGCAGTCGACACCTCAATGCCTTCGTCTAGAGTCAACTCCAATACAAAAGGGCGCCCCGCTACATTATTCGCAGACAAAAGACCTTCGCTATCGGAAAGTCTAAAAGCCACATAGATTTGATTTTCATTGTCCTCAACAGGAACTACATCGAAATTCATTTTTTGAACAGAAGTGGTGCTGACACCATAAAAAAGACTCAAATATTCTTGCTCAAGGCGGGTTATTTCAGCAATGGCAGCTTGCATAGCTTCGCCGCTAAAGGTGGCATCAGTGTCACCTGTAATAATCTGCACTCGGTTCTTTCTTAAGTCAAAAATGGCATTGGCAGTCTCTTGTGCTTTTTTCTCCAAAGATTTTTCCACAATCTGGCTCTGAGAGACTGAGATTCGCTTCAAGCCTTCAGCAGTGTTTTCTGTGCGGTAGAGAGTGGTAGAAGTGGTTGTGAGGTTGCCTTCCACATCTTTGCCGGCAAAAGTATCGTTGTTGGCAACGGAAGGAAATCTCCAAGACTCTGGCTTGCCGGTATAGCTGTCGGAAGTGACTATGAGACCCTGAGCGCAGAGCTGCAAAAAATTTGAGGCTGCTGTTCCTTTACCTGCAAGGTTGATGGCAACTCTCACAGAAGGGTCTGCTTCAAGATATGGTGCTAAATCAATCGCTTTGAGACTATATTTGACTTTGTCTTCCAATCGAGCCTCTGAGCCCATATATTTTTGGGCGTATTGGGCATAAGGTCCGGCAGTGAAGCTTTCTTTTTCTGCCTCTACAGATATCATTACTGAGGTTGATGGCAATGAATAAATCACCACACCTGTTGGTTGGGTTTGCGAAGATTCAATCATTTGGGCAAAAGCGGCTTGCGAACACAATACCATGCACGTCAGCGCAATTGCAGTTCTTTTCATCTTTTTCATTTATTTATGTTTTTATAGTTCAAAATATTTTTCCATCTCTTATGGCTCCAAAGCCAATTGACTTTGTTGGCCTTGATGTCTCTTTCCAACTTTTTTGTAAAAGCAGTGGTTATATCACCAAGAGGACAGTCGGATGGACCTTCGGTAAGCATTTCGCACCTTGCTACATATCTACTGCGACCTATTTTATCAATGCCGACATATGCAACAGGCATGCCTACCTTGCCGGCAACAGCTTCTGCTCCGGCCAACCATTTCGTCTGCAGGCCTAAAAAGTTTGTTTCAACCTGTCCTTTGCCTCCTGAGCATTGGTCTGCAATGAAAAAATAAATCCTTGGCTCGTCACGATGACTAAGCACTTGCCGCAGAATATTCTTGGAAGGTAGTAAATTTTCTTCAGTTACTTGGTGGAAACAGCGCATTTTTTTGAAAAGCTCTTCGCTGAAACGACTGCTCATAGGATGGTAGGCAGTGAAAACTTGGCTATAATCGAAATTGGCATTGTCGCAATATACTGGAAACCCTATAAACAATTCCCAGTTGCCGCTGTGGCCAAGCATTACCATCAAATTGCCATACTTTTCAAAAGCCTCTGCCAACTGTTGGTCTCCTTCTACCGTGAAAACTCCTTTCTTTTTTATATAGCTGTAGGGGCGGGTGAGGCTCCATATAACCTCGCAGAAAATGTCGGCAATGTGGAGGTAGTAGTCTTTAGAAATATGCTGTATTTCTTCGAGAGAAAGATCGGGAAAAGCTTTAGTAAGGTTGAGGTTAACGACTTTTACCCTATACTTAACTACTTTATGGAGAATAAATGCCAAAATATTGGCAAACAAATGATGCACACATAAGGGCAGAAGCGACAGTAAAACCATCAGAATAAGAATGAGATAGACTGCCAAACTGCGAAGAATTTTCATGTGTCCAACAAATTTAATTTGCATATTTTCAGTTTCAAATTTAATACTTATTTCAAAAATCTTAAATTTGTAGATTAGATAAAACAAAAAACAATTTT
>JAAZCF010000053.1 GCA_012513425.1 Bacteroidales bacterium | reverse complement strand
GAGCCCCGCCTGAGCAGTGTATCATGCCATGAATTCGAGTTCTATACTTGGCAAGCATTTCTTTAATAACAGGTGCATAGGTGCGAGTAGGTGATAGAACTAGTTTTCCATAGCTGAGCCCAGTGATGGGTTCAATCTCTGTAAGCTTTTTGACTCCGCAATAAACATAAGAATCATCCGTCATGGAATCAAAACTCTCAGGATAACTGTCAGCCAAATAATGAGCAAACACATCATGACGAGCGCTAGTCAAGCCATTACTGCCCATTCCGCCATTATATGAAGATTCATATAATGCTTGACCATAGCTGGAAAGAGCCACAATTACGTCACCTGCAGCAATATTTGCATTATCAATAACATCTTTGCGAGGCATACGTGCAACCACAGTGCTGTCAACAATAACTGTTTGCACCAAGTCTCCGACATCGGCAGTTTCTCCTCCGGTGAGAACTATATTGATACCATATTTTCTCATCGTCTCAACAAAAGAACTAGAACCAGCTATCAAAGCCGCAATTACAGAGCCTGGAATGCGATTCTTATTACGACCTATAGTTGATGAAAGCAAAATATTGTCAGTAGCACCAACACATAAAAGGTCATCAGTGTTCATGACAATCGCATCTTGAGCAATACCAGCCCACACATCCATGTCTGCGGTTTCTTTCCAATAAATGTAAGCTAATGAACTTTTGGTTCCAGCGCCATCAGCATGCATAACAACGCAATAGTCCGGGTCGCCTCCTAGATAATCTGGAATTATCTTGCAAAAAGCCTTTGGGAAAATGCCTTTATCAAGTTGCGCAATTGCTTTGTGTACATCTTCCTTGGAAGATGATACACCGCGCATTGCATAACGGTTCGCTTCTGTGTCTTTCATAGCGCAAAATTAACATTTTTTACTACTTTTGCGAAAACTTTATTATACTAAAATGCTAACTGTATCAAATCAAGCTCTTAATCTCCCAGTATCAGCCATTAGAAGGCTTATACCTTATGCTGATGCTGCAAAGAGACGCGGTATCAAAGTATATCACTTAAACATGGGCCAGCCAGATGTTGACTCATCCAAGCAAGCATTGGATGCTGTTATCCAAAACAAACTTTCAGTCATCAGCTACACCAATTCTGCTGGTGATTTGGAGTTAAGAAAAGGCATGGTAAAATATTATGCCTCAATAGGTATCGACGTTGATGAAGATTGCATCAATGTTACTCACGGCGGCAGCGAAGCTCTTCAAATAGCCATAGCAGCCACTTGCGATCCTGAAGACGAACTCATAGTATTTGAACCTTTCTATACAAACTATAACACATTCGCTGTTCAAAATGATGTTATTCTGAAGCCTATTACCACTCATATCGAAGATGGTTTCAAGCTTCCTGAAATGTCTGAAATAGAGAAGCATATCACTAAAAAAACAAAAGGTATTCTTTTCTGCAACCCCAACAACCCAACAGGTTGCTTGTACTCTCGTGAAGAAATTGCAAAAATTGGAGAAATTGCAAAAAAATATGAGCTATTCATATATTCCGACGAAGTATATCGCGAATTCTGCTATACAGACACCCCTCACTATTCAGCCATGCATTTAAAAGGTCTTGATGACAATATCATCCTACTTGATTCTGTTTCAAAAAGATACAGTCTTTGCGGAGCACGTATAGGATTTGTTGTATCAAAGAACAAAGAGGTAATGAAATATGTTTTACGCTATGCCCAAGCGCGTCTATGTGTGTCGACTTATGGTCAGATTGCTTCCATTGGAGCAATTGACACACCAAAAGAATATTTTGACAATGTCAAGAAAGAATATATCAATCGTAGAAATGTTCTCTTAGAAGAGTTGTCAAAAATTGATGGAGTGTTCTGCCCTACTCCAAATGGTGCTTTCTATGCTGCTGCTGAATTACCTGTTGATGATGCTGAGAAGTTTGCTATTTGGATGTTGAATGAATTTAATCTGGATGGCAAGACTGTGCAGGTAACTCCTATGGCAGGTTTCTATGCATCTCCCGGCATGGGTAAAAAGCAAGTCAGACTTGCCTATGTTATTAAAGAAGAAGACATTAGAGAAGCATGCAAATGCTTGAAAGCCGGGCTTGAAGCCTACCCTGGAAGAATCTAGATTTCTGCAATTCGAGTCAACTGGCCCCTCACTAAATCACCTTTTTGTACCAATAATTTGGCATCTAAAGGCAAAAAGATATCAACGCGAGAGCCCAATTTAATAAGACCGACCTCTGCTCCTTGTGTGCAGAGGTCGCCTTCTTTTGCATTACAGATAATTCGACGTGCGATAATACCCGCAATTTGGCGAAACATAATTTCTTTACCTTTTTTATTTTCAATGACTATGGTACTATGTTCATTTTTATCAGAACTCTTGGCATACATAGCAAACAGCTTTTCTCCAGGATAGTATCTTACATATTTAATAATTCCACTGATAGGATACCAATTAATATGAATATTGAAGAAAGTCATGAAAACTGAAACTCTTATACGTCGGTCATTAAAATACTCCACAGCATCCACCTCTTCAATCGCCACAACATTACCATCTCCGGGAGATAATACCACATTGGGATTTGTAATTACAATTCTGTTCGGCACTCTAAAAAACAATGTCACAAAAATTTGAAAATAAACAGCCAATAAAGAAGCAATTATATTTATGACTATAATGTCACAAAACATCCAGCACAACAAAACGATTGCTATGCTAACAATAAATGACACTAGCACCAATTTTCCGACTTCTTCATGTATCTTCATAACCAATTAAATAGTAAAAAGTTTAATATAGACAAAAACTGCAGGCAATACAAACAAGGCTCCATCAAATCTATCTAATAAACCACCATGACCTGGCATTATTGTACCGGAGTCTTTTATGGAGTAACGACGTTTAATAAGAGATTCAAATAGATCACCAAAAATTCCGAATACTACCACGATCAATGAGATAACAACCAAATGGATATATGGAAAATTGACCATACCAAAATATTGCAAAGCAAAGGCAGCTAAGAGAGTAAACAACAAATCACCCCATACTCCACACCATGATTTTTTTGGTGAAATATTCGGACACAATTTCTTACTATTTTCTTTTTGGCCAAACGTCATTCCCAAAACATAGGCCCCAATATCACTCATCCATATCATCACGAAAATAGAAATAAATAAAAGCGGGGAAAAATTTCCTTGTGAATTAAATAATAACAGAGAAGAAATTGTAGAGGAAGCTCCTATATAGACAATTGGAAAAATAAAATGTTCAGCATAAGAATGAGAACCTCTCTCATCTTTATTCAAAACTATTGCAATATTCAAAGCTAAAAAAGGAAGCACACAGATGTACAACCATTTGATTTCTAAAGAAAAAGCCAAAATTGAAAAAGCCACATAAAACAAACACAAAGAAGCGATAATTGATAATGCTTTTTCCAAACAATATGTCCCTTTTCCAAGAGACATATTAAAATACTCCAGATGCATCACAATCATAGCAAAGGTTATTACTGCCATAAATGCTATGGGATGAAGCAATGAAGTTAGAAAAATCAACACCATCAAAGCCCCGGCAATTATTCTTTGTGAAAGTTTTTTTTTCATAGCTTCGTGCAAATGCTAAAACAAAGTATCGTCAGTTTCTTTTTTTTCATTGGTTTCTTTAGTGTCCTTTTGCTCTTTCTGCTCCTTTGTCTCTTTAGATTCCTTTGGCTTTCTAGTATTTTTTGGCTTTAATTCTGATTCAGCCACGGACTTAGGTTCCTTTACTGATTCGAGTTCAGCCACTGACGCTGCTGGTTCAGAGTTTTGATCTGCCGACTCTTTAGATTCAAGGACTTGCGCTTTTGATTTATTTTCAGGCTTAGCAAGCTCTTCAATTAGAGGATTTACCACTTCGGCATTAGCATCATCCAGCAAAAGAGTATTTGGATTAACTCCACCTTTGCGAGGACCAAAAATATTTTCCAAATCTTCAGAGAAAATAACTTCTTTTTCCAAGAGTAAGGCTGCCAATTTCTCGTATCCTTCTTTATTCTCTTCAAGAATTGTCTTAGCTCTTTTTTCAGCCTCACCTATAATGTTCTTCACTTCTTTATCAATGAGTTCTGCAGTTGTTTCGCTATATGGCTTTCCAAAAGACATCTCTTGCCTTCCAGTAGAGTCATAGAACGAAATATTGCCAACATTGTCACTCATTCCAAAATAAGAAACCATAGCATAAGCTTGTTTGGTTAACTTTTCCAAATCATTAAGTGCTCCTGTTGAAATATGTCCGGTGTGCATTTCTTCTGCCACGCGACCTGCCATTGTTGAGGCCATTTCATCAAGCATCTGCTCTTTTGTTGTCAATTGCTTTTCATCAGGAAGATACCACGCAGCTCCAAGAGCCTGTCCACGAGGGATTATTGTTACTTTCAAAAGAGGATTTGCATTTGGAAGCATCCAACTGACAGTAGCGTGACCTGCCTCATGATGAGCAATAGTGTTCTTTTCTTGAACTGAGATTATTTTACTCTTTCTTTCAAGGCCACCGACAATTCGGTCTATGGCATCTAAGAAATCTTGTTTGTCTATTGCTGCTTTTCGATGGCGAGCTGCAATCAAAGCGGCCTCATTACATACATTTGCAATATCAGCCCCAGAAAAGCCAGGCGTTTGCTTTGCCAAGAAATCGATATTGAAACCATCAGCCAACTTCAAATTGTTTGAATGAACTTTGAAAATTGCCAAACGCTCTTTGAGCTCAGGCAGATCGACATTAATTTGTCGATCAAAACGTCCGGCTCTCAAAAGTGCCTTGTCCAATACATCAGCACGGTTGGTGGCAGCAAGTATTATAACTCCGGAATTTGAGCCAAAACCGTCCATTTCTGTAAGAAGTTGGTTTAATGTATTTTCTCTTTCGTCATTCGATGAAAAACCAACATTTTTACTACGTGCCCTGCCCACTGCATCTATTTCATCAATAAATACTATGCATGGCGCCTTTTCTTTGGCTTGTCGGAACAAATCTCTAACTCTAGAGGCTCCAACACCAACAAACATCTCCACAAAATCGGAGCCTGACATTGAAAAGAAAGGCACATCAGCTTCTCCGGCAACCGCTTTTGCCAACAAGGTTTTTCCAGTACCTGGAGGGCCTACCAGCAATGCTCCTTTTTGTATTTTTCCACCAAGGGCTGTATATTTCTGTTGATTGCGAAGAAAATCCACAATCTCCATAATTTCAACTTTTGCTTCCTCAAGACCTGCCACATCTTTGAATGTTACTTTCTGGTTAGTGGTGTTTTTATCGTAGATTTTGGCTTGAGATTTTCCAACATTGAAAACACCATTGGGGGCACCACCTCCACCCATATTACGCATTGGGCGGAAAATAATAAGCCACATGAAAAGGAGTAATAACGGGAATAGCAACCAATCAATTACCCTCAAAAAGTTGTTGTTTTTTTCTTCTGTAACCAATTCAAATCTAGACTGTTCCGGCATTGATTCAAGCAATTGGGCAAACTCTTTTTCTACGTCAAAACTGCTTGACACTAAAAAGTAAAACTGAGGACCCGTGACAGGATCCTCTCCGCCAAATTGATTGCGATATTTGCTAATCGCATTCTCTTTCAAATAGACTTCTGCTCTATTTTGATTTCTGATATAAATGACTTTTTCAACATCTCCACTTGGAAGTATGGTTTCTGACAAAGAAAGCCATTCTTTTTTTATAGGATCGCTGTGACTGCTGGTCTGCCACATGAAAATAAGAACGCCTATCAGAATTATGTAAATCAAGATATTTCCTATCTTGATATTTACCTTTTTATCTTGCTCTTTACTCATTGTAATTAGTCTTGGTTGCGTCAGCCCATAAATCCTCTAATCTATAAAAATCCCTATATTCAGTTTTGAAAATGTGTACTACTATGTTACCATAGTCTAGAATTACCCAAAAGGCATTTTCACGACCTTGTTGACGCAAGGTTTTGATGCCATTATCGTACATTTTGTCTTCTATATTATCGCATATTGCCGCCACTTGAGTAGTGCTGTCAGCGTTACATACAATAAAATAATCTGAAATAGCTGTGTCAATTGAGGAAAAATCAAGGCTGACAACATTCTGAGCTTTTCTTTCTAACATCGCCTCAGCGATGATTTCCAATTCTTTTTTATCTTCCATATTATTTAGTAACTTTGCTCAAAGCGAGCAAATATTCGGCCAAAAATTTTAATTGGTAAAGATATGAAAATATTATGGTTTAAAACAATTGGGTCAACTAATAAAAGTCTATTTGAGGACAAAGAAAATCTATCAAATAAAACTGTCTATGCTGCTGAATTTCAGACTTCAGGCAAGGGTCAAAGAGAGAATAATTGGGAAAGTGCTGAAGGTCAGAATTTACTCTTTTCAATATTAATCAAGCCAACTGACATTTTGGCGGAGCATCAATTTATTATATCGCAAGCTGTTGCTCTTGGCATTGTTGCTTATTTAAAAAGCAAGGGTGTCGATGCCACCATTAAATGGCCAAATGATATATATGTTGGTGATAATAAGATCTGCGGCATTTTGATTGAAAATACTGTGAATGGCGGTAGGCTCATCTGTAGTATTATCGGCATCGGCTTCAATCTCAATCAAAAATATTTTTTCTCAGATGCTAACAACCCCATCTCATTATCTACTTTGACTGACATTGATTATGCCGTAAGAGATGAGTTAAAAGAGATGCTTCATTTCATCTTTATGGAATATGATGAAAGAAATTCATCAACTGAATCCAATTACATTTCCAAGTTATATCGTTTGGGGAAAAAGAGCACTTTCATTCATTGTGCCACCAATAAATCTTTTGAAGGTACAATCAAAGGCGTTGATGCTTGTGCACGAATCATCATTGAAACGAACGAAGGGGACAAATCCTTTGCTTTCAAAGAAATCAAGTATGTAATTTAATATTAGCGGATTTTCTCAACGACTGCAATACCATCCAGAGCGCTGGAAACGATACCCCCCGCATAACCGGCACCTTCACCACAAGGGTATAAACCGGGATGACCTAAGTGGCAAAGAGATTCTTTGTCT
>JAAZCF010000052.1 GCA_012513425.1 Bacteroidales bacterium | reverse complement strand
CAATAGTAAGTCTTGAGACCATCAACCTTGCAACCATCGCAGTTTATCATTTCGGGAGTAATCTCAACGTCGTTTAGCTGACTCCAAAGAGCGGCCACTTTTTGACGAAGTGCATTATCATTATTGCGAGTGGCGATTCTAGCGTCGCACTTATCGCAGTCCAGGCCGCAATATGCTATCAGTTTGTTCAAAAAGTATATTATGTGAAAAGATTTATTTGCCGAAACATATCGTGTTCACCAGTTCCATCAATTGTTCTTTTGGCATAGCGCCTTGGGCCATTTGAGGCTGTCCCTCCATTGGAATAAAGAGTAAAGATGGAATAGATTGTATGCCAAACAAAGCCGCCAATTCTTTTTCAGCTTCAGTATCAAGTTTATATACTATCAGACTATCTTTTTGCTCGGCGGCAATTTCTTCAAGATAAGGAGCTATCATCTTACATGGTCCGCACCAATCAGCATAAAAATCTATGACTGCAGGCTTTTCACCCAAATAAACCCATTCTTGAGGGTTTTTCTCATAGTTCATTACTTTTTCCAAAAATAACGCTTTGGTAATAACGACAGTTTGAGAAGCATTTACAGTGCTATCCGTGGTACTTTTTTCTTGAGAACCACTTTTGCATGACACAGCAACAATTAATACAATTAAGAGAGGTAGCAGTTTTTTCATATAACAAAGATAGTTTTTAATAGAAATCATTTACTAATTTTGACGAAGAAAAGTAAATGATATGGCTAAATTGAGATCAGCATGGTTTTGCACTTCTTGCGGAAATGAGAGTTCGAAGTGGATGGGACAGTGTCCTGCATGTGGTGAATGGAACACTATGGTGGAAGAGCCAAAAGAAAGCAGCTCTGTAAAAAGCTTTTCACGCAATCGAGCCTACATCGCAAGCGAACAAAGCAAACCAGAATTATTAGATAATATCAGCCTTGACGCAGAAAATCGCTTTTCAATTGGCATCTGTGAGGTTGACCGAATTCTTGGTGGAGGAATAGTTGCCGGATCTATGATATTGATAGGCGGAGAGCCTGGCATTGGCAAATCCACACTTTCTTTGCAGATTCCACTGCTCTGTCCTCAGTTAAAAACTCTTTATGTTTCAGGTGAAGAAAGCGGCAAGCAAATCAAACTAAGGGCTCAACGATTGGGGGGTGACTCGTCCAATTGTCTTATCTATAGCGAGACTCTTCTGGAAAACATTCTTCATCAGGCAAATGAAGTGCAGCCACATCTGCTTATTATTGATTCTATTCAAACCATCTACAGCGAAAAGTTTGAATCTTCGGCAGGAAGTGTATCTCAAGTGAAGGAGTGCGCCGCAGCTTTGCTTCGCTTTGCAAAAGAGAAAAATATATCGGTAATTCTGATTGGCCATATCACCAAAGATGGTTCAATTGCCGGCCCCAAAATTTTGGAGCACATAGTTGATGTTGTATTGCAGTTTGAGGGAGACAGCCGAGGAAGTTACCGCTTGCTGCGCAGCATCAAGAATCGCTTTGGCTCTACTGCAGAGTTGGCTGTATTTGAAATGACAGGCAGTGGATTGAAAGAAATTGCAAACCCATCAGACATACTCATCCCTTTGCATCAAGGAGACCTATCTGGCATTGCGATAGCTGCCATGCTTGATGGTACAAGGCCTTTCCTTATTGAAATCCAAAGTCTTGTGAGCAGTGCCGCCTATGGTATGCCCCAACGCAACGCCACCGGCTTTGATGTTAGAAAGCTAAATATGCTTCTGGCTGTGCTGGAAAAGCGATCTGGTTTCAAACTATCTGCAAAAGATGTGTTTTTGAATATTGCCGGCGGCATAAAAATTTCCGACCCGGCATGCGATCTGGCAGTGGTTGTGGCTGTTCTATCGTCCAATTTTGACCTATCTATTCCATTAGACAGTTGTTTTGCAGCAGAAATTGGGCTTAGCGGAGAAATAAGGCCGGTCAGCCAAGTGGAGCGCCGAATTGCAGAGGCAGAAAAGCTCGGCTTTAAGCGCATTTATATTTCATCATTCAATAAAAAAGGTTCTTTTGCAAAAAAGGCAATTGACGTAATACCTGTGGCAGACATCCCCTCTCTATGTAAACTACTCTTCAAAGGCTGATTCGATGTATGATTTGGAAGCATTAATGCAGGCATTCTCCATTTTAACAGCTTCTTCAATAAATATCTAATAATCAACTCTATTATTAGATTTACACATTGCTGCTATTTTATATTTAAATATATTGGTTAACTTTATCAAAAATTTTTCCGTATAAGTAATGAAAAAAACTATGACACTGATTGCTGCAGTGACTCTGTCTATTATGACATTTGCGCAGCAGCCTGGCCGCACGCCTGTATCTTCTCCCGTGGTCAATAGTGACAACACAGTCACATTTAATTTTGTGGCTCCAAATGCTAAGAATGTGAAAATAAGCGCTCAGTTTGCACCCGCCACTGACATGTTCAAAGGTGAAAACGGAGTTTGGAGTATTACTTTAGGACCAGTCGTTCCAGACATCTACCCTTACTGTTTTGTTGTGGATGGAGTCTCAGTAATGGACCCTCTCAATCCAGAATGGTTTCCCAATGAAAAGTTCAAAAATTCTCTTGTGGATATTCGAGTAAAAGATGGTAGTCTCCAAGACTTGCTCAATGTACCTCATGGCAAGATCGATTATGTTTATTACCCTTCGCAAGCCCAAAGCTTGGAAGCAAGAGCTATTGTCTACACTCCTCCTTTCTACGATAAAAACCAAAAAGATAAATATCCTGTCTTCTATCTCATCAGCGGCACCACAGACACAGAGGAAGTATATTTCAAAGTGGGACGTGTCAATTATATATTGGACAATCTGATTGCTCAAGGCAAAGCCAAACCTATGATAGTTGTTATGCCTTATGGCAATCCAAGCTTATATATGCAAAACAATGGAGTGCAACCAAAAGGCATGGATGTGTTTACAAGCGATGTTTTGAATGACTTGATGCCTTTTATTGAGAAAAACTACCGCACTATAAATGATAGAGAATATAGAGGAATCGGGGGCTTTTCAAGAGGTGGAAACCAAGGCTTAGCAATAGGCTTGGGTAACTTGGACAGATTCTCATATTTGTGCTCTTATAGTTCTTTCACCGGCACAAATATCCCCGGTGTGTTTGAAAATGCTGACCAGACCAATTCAAAAATCAATTTATTCTGGTTAGGTGTTGGTCTTGATGACTTCCTTTATGATAATGCAAAAGATTTTATGGATT
>JAAZCF010000051.1 GCA_012513425.1 Bacteroidales bacterium | reverse complement strand
TTTCAGTTTATCAGCAATGTATTATTATAGATTACATATTTTTCTTTGTTTTGCCTTGCTAATTTCTTTTTCAGCAACGGCCCAGCAAGCGTCACAATTTGAAAAACAAGCCGACGCAAAGCTCAGCTCTTATGCTTTCGATGAGGCCTCGATTCTCTATAAAAGAGCCCATGATGTTTCAAACGACAGTTCTTTTAAAACCCGTATGCTTGAAAAAATAACTCAATGCGACAATGGTATGCAAATGCTCTCTTTTGCCTGTGAACCTATCGTTGTGGCTAGTAAGAAAGTGCCTCGCAACAGTTTTTATCAGTATTATTCTCATATTGAACATGATCGTTGGGCAAAATTGTCTTCTGGAGAGATTGTTTCCTTCAGCCCTGACATGAAAACCCTTTTTTTTTCACAGGACAACCTAGGTCAAAGAGATATTTACACCTCAACCAAGATAAACGATACTCTTTGGAGCACACCTACCTTGATGGGTAATGTTTTTTTATCATCGAAAGATGAGATTATGCCATTGATAAGTTTCGATGGGGAAAAGCTATACTACTCATCGCAAGGCCTTTTCGGAATGGGTGGCTATGATATGTTTGTAAGCGAATGGGACGAGAATAGTAATAGCTGGGGTGAACCTCAAAACATGGGTTTTCCTTTCTCTTCAGTCGGAGATGATTTTCTATTTTCTGACACTCCTGATGGTAATTATTCCATATTTGCCAGCAATAGAGACTGCAGCAAAGACTCTGTCATTATATATGTGTTGGAGTTCAATAATACTCCTTTAAAAAGCTCTTTATCTGCATCTCAAGCTCAAAGAATTGGAGCATTGGAGCCGCAGCCACAACAAGAGGCTAAAGACCAATCAGCTCTCTATGACTCGTCAACCCCAAGCAACTCCAGTTTGACTGCTTATCAAGCATCACTTTCCGAATACTGGGCCATTAAAGATTCCATTTTTTCGGCCATGCAAAAGCAAAATGAAACGAGGAGGCGCCTTAGCTCAACCGTTAATGATGCAGACTCAAAACTATTGGAACGAAAAATAGCGAGCAGCGAAGTTCAGATTTTTGAATTACAACACCGCATGGGTCAGGCTTCTGCAAATCTTCAACAAGCCGAATTGACTCTGCTTGCACAAGGAATTGTGCCAAATTCCGAGCCAAAGCCTGCCAAACACCCTATATCACAATCCCCACAACACTCTCGTCCGGACAATCCATTCACCAAAATAGAAAGCCCAAAGGTAGCTGACCTGATATTTGAAGAGCCTCAGGAGACCTTTGACTATAGCTTCAGAGTATTAGATGAGGCAATTTTTGCTGAGAGCAATGAACTTCCGAGCGGCATTATCTATCAGATACAGATTCTCTCATCCACCAGGCCTGCAACTCTCAAGCAATTGAAAGGGCTCAGTCCGGTGTTTGAAAAGAAGCAATCTCCTAGCAAATATATTTACTGTGTTGGCCGTTTCTCCAAATACTATGAGGCTCAGACAGCCTTGAAGACTGTGAAAAAAAGAGGATTCAGCTCTGCCTTTGTAGTGGCTTTCAACAATGGCAAGAGCTTAAGCTTGGCTAATGCTCGCAAAGTTGAGGCTTCTGCCGCAAACAGCGCCAGATTCCAACTGGTATTCACCGACTATCCTGACGGCATTCCTGCTCCTATCTTGGAAGTCATCAGAGCATCCTGCAGTAAAGACATTGCGCGCCGCAGTTCTGATAATGGTGAAATTATTTATTATATTGCACCATTTGATGATAAGAACGAGGCTGAAGCTTTGCTTGCGAAGCTATTGGCAGTTGGCGTTCAAGGTGCAAGCATCGAAACAATTTAATTAACTCTTATAATGGGACCAATTATTTTACTTATCTTGTTGGGGCTATTGCTCCTACTTGTAGAACTTTTGCTCATTCCCGGATTTGCCTTTACTGGTATATTGGGAGTTGGATCATTAGCAGCAGCCTGCTATTTTGGCTTTCAAAACTATGGCAACAGTGGCGGCATTATTACCATCGTCTTTTGCATAGCTGTATCGGCTGGCTTGATAATATGGGTAATGCGCTCAAAAACATGGAAAAAAGCTGCCTTAGATACCGAGATCAAAGCTAGTGTGGATAGTAATCCTGCAGAAAAAGGCCTTCATAAAGGCATAGAAGGAACCACTACCACAAGGCTTAACCCTATGGGACGAGTCCGCTTTGTAAACGGCGTTGAAGTGGAGGTCCATTCACTAGATGGAATTATTGAGGCAAAACAAAATGTAAAAGTTGCCTATATAGAAAACGAAAAAGTATTTGTTAATATAATCTTATGACATCATTGTTTATTTGGATTGCACTAGGCTTTGTTGGCCTACTCATCCTATTATGGCTTTTCCCTGTAACCATGTGGTTCCAGGCGCTTATTTCAGGAGTGAAAATCTCCCTCATTCAGCTGATACTCATGCGTTGGCGCAAGGTTCCTCCCGGAGTCATTGTAATGGCCATGATTACAGGTACCAAGGCAGGATTAAGACTTAATCCAAACGAGCTTGAAGCACATTACCTTGCAAAAGGAAATGTACCAAGAGTAGTAAATGCCCTCATTTCAGCAGACAAAGCCAACATTTCTCTTGATTTTAAGATGGCTGCAGCTATTGACCTTGCTGGTCGCGATGTTTTTGAAGCCGTTCAGATGTCTGTAAACCCTAAAGTTATTAACACTCCTCCGGTTTCAGCAGTAGCAAAAGATGGTATCCAATTAATTGCAAAAGCCCGTGTCACTGTACGTACTAATATCAAGCAGCTTGTCGGTGGTGCCGGCGAAGAAACCATCCTTGCCCGCGTAGGTGAAGGCATCGTTTCTTCAATCGGTAGCGCAGAAAGCCACAAACAAGTGTTGGAAAATCCTGACAGCATCTCTAAAGTTGTGCTCAACAAAGGTCTTGATGCAGGAACTGCTTTTGAAATTTTATCTATTGATATTGCTGACGTGGATGTAGGTAAAAACATCGGTGCTGTACTTCAAATGGACCAAGCTAATGCTGACAAGAACATTGCTCAAGCCAGAGCTGAAGAGCGTCGTGCTATGGCAGTTGCCCTTGAGCAAGAAATGAAAGCCAAGGCACAAGAAGCTCGTGCAAAGGTAATTGAAGCTGAGTCTCAAGTTCC
>JAAZCF010000050.1 GCA_012513425.1 Bacteroidales bacterium | reverse complement strand
GGTTTCGATAGGTCATGCTCTCATTTGTGATGCTCTTTACATGGGCCTTGAAGCCTCTGTGAAAGCATACCTTCGAGAGCTTACTGATTTTTGATTATTTATTTACAATTGTTAATAACTTATTATGAAAAAAACACCCCTTATTCTTGCTGTTTTGGCTTTGGTCCTTTCAGCAGCGGCATTGGTTATGACTTTCGTTGGCAAAACCGGTAATATTTCAGAATCTGAAGTTGTACCCGGTTCAACAGCAGTTGCCGGCGATATCGTGTATGTACAGATCGACTCACTTGTGATGAATTATGACATGTACAACGACCTTATGACTGCTTTCCAGAGCAAACTACAAGCAAGCCAAGATGATTTGCAGAAAAAGAGCAGAAAACTGGAAACTGATATGAAATCATTTGAGAATCAAATCAATAAAGGTTTACTTACTCGTAGCTCAGCAGAGCAACAGCAATCAACTCTTCTTCAGCGTCAAGAAAGCCTTCAAAATGAAGCAAACCAGAAACAGCTTGAGTTTCAAGAAGAGGAATATGTTATCAACAACCAAATCCTTGATGCCATTCAAACATACCTTAAAGATTACAATGCTAAGCATGAATATGCTTTGATATTCACAACTTCAGCTTCCACCAATGTAATTATTGAAGGCAATAAAGGCTTGGATATCACTGCTGATGTATTATCAGGATTAAACAACGAATATATTCAAACTCGCAATAATTAATGGAAGCACTCACTCGAACCGCTTTCTATTTCCCACATCAAACTGCAAGATACGAAGGAAAAGTAAGAGATGTTTACACGATAGCAAACAAGTATATGGTTATGGTTGCTACAGACCGTATCTCTGCATTTGATGTTGTGTTGCCAAAAGGTATTACATACAAAGGACAAGTTCTTAATCAAATTGCTTCTTCTTTTTTGGATTTAACTTCTGACATTGTACCCAATTGGAAAATTGCTTCTCCAGATCCAATGGTGACTATTGGCTACAAATGTCAAGGTTTGCCAATTGAAATGATCGTTAGAGGTTACCTTACAGGTAGTTCTTGGAGATCTTATCAAGCCGGTGCCAGAGAGATTTGCGGTATTCCTATTCCTGATGGTATGAGGGAACACCAAAAGTTTGATCATCCAATAATAACTCCTACAACAAAGGCCGAAATCGGTAATCATGACGAAGATATCAGCAAAGCTGAAATTATTGCTCGTGGCATTATGTCGAAGGAAAATTATGAAAAGCTTGAGAAAATAACCTTGGCTTTATACCAGAGGGGTTGCGAAGTCGCTGCTTCCAGAGGTCTTATTTTGGTTGATACCAAATATGAATTCGGTTTGAAAGATGGTGAGATATACCTTATAGACGAGATTCACACTCCTGATTCTTCCCGTTATTTTTATTTGGACACTTATCAAGATTATTTCGATAAAGGCCTTCAACAGCGTCAATTGTCAAAAGAATTCGTTCGTGAATGGCTAATGGAAAATGGGTTTCAAGGGAAAGATGGACAACAAGTACCTGAAATAACTGATTTGAGGGTAGATATTATATCTAAACGATATATAGAGCTTTATGAGAACATTACTGGCAAGCAATTTGTAAAAGAGCCTTACGACAATATTATCGAACGCATTGAGTCGAATGTCAATAACATGCTCGCAAGGTTAGAGTTCTAATGAAACAAATAGCACTAATACTCTTAATTTCAATATTTTTATCTGCTCCTGTGTTTGCACAGACAGATGCTTCATATCAGCCTACTCCTGTAGAAATTTCTCAAACACGGGCTCAAAAAGGCTCGGAATGGTTTTTTGATCATAAGGTTTTGCCAAAGCAAACTATGTATTCTATTTGCAGGGCTTATGGTGTGACTCAGCAAGAAGTGTATGAGGCAAATAGTGCTGCTTTGGAAACAGGTTTAAAGACAGGAATTGACTTGTATATTCC
>JAAZCF010000049.1 GCA_012513425.1 Bacteroidales bacterium | reverse complement strand
GCAATACTTCGTTTCCTCCGTACCGCTCGTCATTGAAAAGGGTATGCCCCAGATGCTTCATGTGCACTCTAATCTGATGTGTACGCCCTGTCTCCAGCCTGCACTGTACGAGTGTTACGTAACCAAATCGCTCCAGCACAGTATAGTGTGTCACTGCCGGTTTCCCCATTTCTTCATCATCAAACACACGCATTAGTAATCGATTTTTAGGATCACGTCCTATATTTCCAATTATGGTGCCTTCATTCTGCTCTACATCACCCCAAACCAAAGCCACATAACGACGTTGTATGGTTTTGTTGAAAAACTGAGCCGAAAGATTAGTTTTGGCATCGGGAGTTTTGGCAATAAGCAACAAACCGGATGTATCTTTGTCTATTCTGTGCACTAAGCCCAGTCTGGGATCACTCACATCCATTGCCTGGTCATATTTGAGATGGTAGGCAATGGCATTGACAAGTGTGCCTGTATAGTTCCCATGACCCGGATGCACAACCATTCCTGCAGGTTTGTTTACAACCATCAGATGGTCATCCTCATATACTATATCCAAGGGGATATCTTCGGGAAGTATCTCCAGTTCTCTTTTGGGTCGGTCCATGACAATGGTGACCACATCAAGAGGCTTAACTTTATAATTAGACTTAACGGGGTTGCCATTTACCAGAAGGCAATCGGCTTCTGCCGCCTGTTGAATTCTGTTTCTTGAAATTCCCTCGATACGATCATTTAGAAACTTATCAACCCGCAAAGGTCTCTGCCCTTTATCGGCAATATGGCGATGATGCTCAAACATATCTCCGTCATCTGCCGGATCCTCTATATCATCTATATATAAATCTTTATCTACCACTTTTTAATTTAAAAGAATGAATCATCCATTCCTGATTTTTCTTCTTTGATATTTTGGTTCCCTTGAGCGGGAGCGGTTTGTCTGCCTTCGGGTGACAAAATATAATCATCATTAAATTCGTCAAACTCATCGTATCCGCTCTTGCCAACAATTAGTTTAATGGTAGAGCCTGCCGGGATTAATTCATCGGCTAATAACTTTCGTCCTTTATACTCAACTGACATAACAAGTCCATTATACTCAGCAGGGATCTCCTCTATTATGATATCTGTAAATCCAATAGAGTTAAGCAGGGAAATTGCCTGTCGTGAAGAGTAGTCAACCAGCTCAGGAATGGAAATTTGCTGAGGATTGTAAGAATATATCGTTATATATATGCTCCTACCCTCTTTGACCTTGTTGCCTGCTCTTGGGGTTTGATCTATTACTGCACCCGGAACTGCGTCTAGCTTAAATATGGAATCAATAACAAGTGCCGACAATCCCTTGGATCGGAGCATCTGTTCTGCCTCATCGGCTTGCAAACCATTAAGGTCGGGAACAATAATGTTTTGTCCGTGACGTGTATATATATTGAGAAAGTATAGTGTAGAAACCACCAATAAAACGCCCACGACAGCTATCGCAATTAAGTTGAGAAATATATTATTCCCCGGGAATTTCTTATTTATTTTCTTCTTACTCATAATAACTTGTTATGTAATTATATTTGAAAGCAAATTTACGAGATTTTTCTTTAATAACCTCAACGGCAAGTAAAATAGCAATTCTTTTGCTTACAATTTTTTGTTGCGCCATAATTAAAAAAAGCAGGAACATGTGATTCACATTCCTGCTTTTTCAAAACCATGGCTTAATTTAAGCCACGTATATTATACTGACAGTTTGGCTCTGCCTTTAGCTCTACGTGCATTTAATACTCTTCTGCCGTTTTTAGTTGCCATTCTTCCAAGAAAACCATGTTTGTTTTTCTTCTTTCTGTTCGAGGGTTGAAACGTTCTCTTCATTTTATTTTATAGTTTTGATTTTTATT
>JAAZCF010000048.1 GCA_012513425.1 Bacteroidales bacterium | reverse complement strand
TGAGCAATTCACAGTGACTTTATGTGGCGATCTATTCCAGTCAATTTTCTTGGCTTCCCACTCACGACTACCGCCCAGCAAGGTGACTTGAATCTTGGATTCAGTCGCTGTCTTATTCAGTTGTTTGTAAGAGACAAACTTAGCTACTGAACAAGGAGAGTGATAACAGGTTTCTATGACTTTACCTTTTTGTATACCGCTATGATTGAATTTAGCCGGTGCTGCTTGAACGGTTGCAGCAAAGCTAACTACAGCGATCAAGCCGAATCCCATTTGAGTAATGCGCTTTATCATTATGTTTCCCCCTTATTCTCTTCTACTTAATCCATCGGCACAGCGATCTTGTGAATCTTACAACTCAAGCCATCACGAACCATGAGCACTTTGACTTCTTTGGATTGATCCTGATCTTTAATGACCACCTCAAAGTCATTTAGGGACGTGTAGCCTGCTTCATACTCTGGCTTAGGTTCTTCATTTTCTTGGTTTGATGAATCTTGCACACCCATTGACTGCTGTGCTGATTGTTTTAGGTCTTTGCCTTTGAGCATCAAGGTCATGCCTTCAGGAGTGACAATACCATCAATCATTTTGTCGACCATAGTTGAAGCCAGCATTGCACCTAATGCTGCAAATCCATCATTGTCTTGATTCATCAGCTCTTTAGCCATCTTGGCATTCATTTGATCTTTGAAACTCTGACGAACACTTGGATAGTCGATGTACTTCGATACTGTATCGCTATCGCCTGCTTGTGCTGCTTTCTTGATGTTGTTGAGTGCAAGGTATGGTGTTGCATACAGGTAGCCACAGATAATGACTACGATTGCTATTAAAGCCCCTAGCAGCTTCTTGTTCATGGTTTACCCCTTGATGTAAAAAAGGTGAAGCCATCAAATGACTTCACCTTAAATGTTATGCAACTTCTTCTGTTTGGTATTGGACTCTGACTTCACCACTCATCAGCTTTGGTAGAAGCGTGTCTCGTAGGTTTTCTAGTGTTTGGATTTGCTTACGGTTATTAGAGATTTGCTCATAAAAACCTGTGATTGTATTTCTATGCTCAGCTTGTTTTTCCAAAGATGGTATTACTATTGGACAGTCCTTAATAGCTTGTGTAGATAAATTCACTTGGACACCACTATTAGCTGTGCTCTGCAATCTAGCTATAAAGTCAGGATCTTTTAGCTGTAAAAATAGGTAATAAATACTAGATAGCTTGGAATCTTCCTTTAAATAAATTCTAGCAACCCTTTGATTAAGGACATATTTGTCATTTGCATCAACTAGAGCCGGAACACCTAAAATCACTACATTATCTTTCATGTCTGTCATAGGCATAACAATGTCATTGTAGTTCAAGACAAATCTTTTGAGCTCTGGTTTCCTTGGTACATAGTCTCTTTTGGGATTTAACTTCAATGTAGCATTCTTATCTATATGACCCATTTTAAGGACTTCATATTCATTTACTGTTTTTTCAACATAATCTTTACTACTGAAAGCATATCCATTTTGAATTACAGCAACCTCAGATAAAGGTACTTCTTCCCAATCCTCTTTCGCCTCCTCAATAAACCATTGACGAAACAGTGTTTCAGCCATGGCTTCCAAAGTCATGTTCTGACGATGCAGTAAGTCAATCTTGTCATCTAATGATGAAAGGACAGAGGCTATGGCTTTTTGTTCAGGGAGAGGTGGTAATAGGAACTTGAAGCTACCTAATTGTTTGGCATTTGCTCCTGGCTGAGCCGATCCACCTGCAATCGCATCTACATAGTCATACCAATTTGAAGACTGTAAGTTGTAACCAACATAAATAGGATCTGCTATCGAATGATCTACACTATATTTGATGAGGTACGAAGCATAAACAGCCTTGTAATTCATTTGCTTAATTGTCTTATTCCAACCTGTAGTTGCTCCTGTGCGAGCTACAACGATATCCCCAATATTCAGTTGGTACTTTTCTAAATCTTTTTCACTAATAGGACAGAATGGGACAGTTTCCCAATTAATGCGATCGGGGACAATGTCTGTGATTCTTAGAAACTTTACACCTGTATCTTCATCTGTAGCACTGGCTGTATATCCATAAGTTATAGCACTACATACAGTTGCTAGATCAACTTCATGCCCGAAATATTTCATACAATCACCTTGACCAAGTTCTCAGCAATGGCTTGGTTTAGCTTCGCTTCCTCTGCAAGCTGTGCCTCAAACTCTGCCTTAAGGCTAGTAAAGCGTTCCTTAAAGTCGAACTCATCTTCATCATCCGCCAAACCAACATAACGACCTGGGGTGAGTACATAATCAAGCTCAGCCACTTTCTCAAGAGGTACAGATGCACAGAAACCTGCAACGTCTTCGTACTCACCGTCTTTGTTACGCCAATTGTGGTAAGTGTCAGTAATCAGCTTAATGTCTTCATCAGACAGTACTTTGGTTCTGCGGTTAATGAGATGACCTAAGTTACGAGCATCTATGAACAGGATCTCATTGCTACGGTCGTTGTACTTGGTTGAACCAACACTGTCTCGACGCATAAACCATAAAGCAGCAGGAAGCTGAGTGTTCAAGAACAGCTTGGCAGGTAGGTTCACAATACAGTCAATGACATTGGCTTCTGAAACCAAGGCTTTACGAATCTCACCTTCACCACTGGTCTTAGAGGTTAATGCACCTTTAGCAAGCACAACGCCTGCCTGACCTTTAGGACTCATGTGATACAAGAAGTGTTGCATCCATGCGAAGTTCGCATTGCCTGCAGGTGGTGTACCTAGAGACCAACGAGCATCACCCACTAACT
>JAAZCF010000047.1 GCA_012513425.1 Bacteroidales bacterium | reverse complement strand
GGCGTAGTTTCTCAAAAGACCTTTATGGTTAAAAATGGCGTACTGAATTCCTTTCTCCACGACAGAGTAAGCGCCAAGCATTACGGAGTCGCTCCTACCGGAAATGGCCGCAGAGAGTCATTCCGTTACTACCCTATTCCACGCATGAGAGCTACCTATATGGAGAATGGCGACGCTTGTAGAGAAGATCTTATTGCCTCTGTGAAAAAAGGTATCTTTCTGGATAGTTTTTCCAACGGGCAAGTAATGATTGGAGCTGGAGACTTCACTTTTTACGCCAAAAGTGGTTATTTGATAGAGAATGGCAAGCTCACGCAGCAGATAAAAGATGTTAACATCATCGGCAATGGGCCTCAAGCTTTGGCTGACATTGTGGGAGTTGCTGCGGATTGCAGCATTGAAAACGGCAGATGGATTTGCGGTAAAGAGCAAAGCTGCGCAGTAAGCTGTGGTATGCCTACTGTCTTGATAAAAAGCCTTTCTGTAGGTGGAGCTGCTATTTAATGCGATTGAGA
Source organism: Bacteroidales bacterium (assembly GCA_012513425.1). GTDB lineage: Bacteria > Bacteroidota > Bacteroidia > Bacteroidales > UBA932 > Equibacterium. Next base: position 3,146 of record JAAZCF010000047.1, on the reverse strand, counting down.
GGTTCGTCGTAGAGCAAGTATTTTTTGGCTTTTCTAAGCCAGCGCTGCTCTTGTTGCTTTATTTCCTCTTTTAGATCTTCCCAACTACATTCGTCATTTAGATATGCGCCAATCAATGGTTCTCCAAACACTTCTTCTGCATTATCTTTGACAACAAAGTCAGGGCAAGAATCTTTAACCAATTTCAAAAGTCTGACGGCATGAACCACACTATTGTACGACTCAGCGGGGTTAACTATGAGCTGATATCCGAAGCACTCTTTCCCTGCATATAAATCATATTGAGGCGTAAAAGTAGTTTTTCGCAGAAAAACCCCTTTGTTGAAGGCTGCCTCCACAGAACTTAGATCCTTCATGAAAGGCGCTCCAAATAACTCGTATGGGCGGGTGGTCCCTTTGCCACAACTAACATTCGTAGCATTCCACAGGTATTGGCCGGCATGAAAATATGACGAGAAATAGCCGGCAAAATTGTCAGAAGCAGGGATGCTCCATGGTAAAAGGTCTCTGCCTTTTAGTGTTGCTGCAGCTGAAATCACATGCAAAGGGAACTTTGCATTGAGGTCTGTAAAAAACATATTAGCCATTTCGGCGAATGTAAGTCCGTGTTTATGGCATATCCCATATTTATGACTGCCCTCTACTGATCTGCCGCAAGGGTTATATCTGTCTAGGATATATACCGAAATGTCGCAGCCTTTATCTTTAAAATCGGAAAAGAGCTTAAGTATGACAGCAAGGAAAGGATCAAAGCAATCACCTGTATCTTGCCTTTCAATTATCAAAGCATCAACCTGCAACTCAAGTAGGCGTGGCAGAGTTAAGTCGTTTTCTTTTATTGTGACAACATTATTTCCTCTTCGAGCCAGAATTTCCCAAAGATAGCTGTCAAGAACAGGATACCACGCTGTAGGGCTTTCTATCACGGCTATTTTGCCTTTCGTAAGAACTCTGTCCTGCTGTTCTAAGATTGAAGATGTACGAAAAGAGAACATTATTTGATTGAGTTTGCAATGTTAATAATTTCATTGGCCAACGCTTCTGCTACTTCCTCAGTTGGGGCTTCTGCATAGATACGGATAATAGGCTCAGTATTGCTTTTTCGCAAAATCACCCATTTTCTCTGGGATTCAAAGTCAATACGTATGCCATCAAGGGTGTTTATCTTTTCTGAAGCATATTTTTGCTTTAAAGTATTAAAAATAGGCTCTGCTGCCGAACTATCTGCCATATCTATTTTGTTTTTACTTACAAAATAGTCAGGGTACGTCTTGCGAAGCTCAGAGACTTTTTTGCCACTGTGGGCCAAATTGCTTAGGAAAAGAGCAATGCCGATGAGAGCATCTCTGCCATAGTGAAGCTCAGGGGAAATAACGCCACCATTACCCTCGCCGCCAATCACAGCACAAACTTCGCGCATTTTGGTAGTAACATTCACCTCGCCTACTGCTACTCCAAAATACTCGCAACCATGAGATTCTGTCACATCGCGCAGGGCTCTGGAGCTGGAAATATTCGAGCAAGTAGGGCCTTTTTTCTGACTCAAAACATAGTCGGCAACGCTCACAAGAGTATATTCTTCTCCGAAAGGTTCACCATCTTCGCAGATAAAAGCCAAGCGATCTACATCAGGGTCAACCGAGATACCAAGGTCTGCATTATTTGCCTTCACAGCGTCACAAAGGCCTTGCAAATTGGCTTTTAGAGGCTCAGGATCATGGGCAAAGCATCCATTTAGCTCGCCATTGATTGTGATGCACTCAACTCCTAGTTGCTCCAACAATTGAGGTACGACCAGCGCTCCTACAGAATTCACCGGGTCCAAGACAGCTTTAAATCTTGCTTTACGGATAGCTTCTATATCAACCAACGAGTTTGACAGAACTGCATCAATATGATATTTTGAATAGTCTTTATGGGTCATAGTGCCAATCTCTGTTACATCAGCGAAGCAAAAAACTTCAGCTTGGGCAGCAGTCAACACTTGTGCTCCTTGCTTTGCATTGAGAAATTCACCATTTTCATTGAGTAGCTTCAGAGCATTCCATTGCTTAGGATTATGGCTGGCAGTAATGATAATGCCACCATCTGCTTTCTCTGCAATTACAGCCATTTCAGTTGTCGGGGTTGTGGCAAGGCCAATATTAACAACATCTGCACCACAACCGACAAGCGTTGCTGATACGAGTTGATCCACCATCGGTCCGGAGATGCGGGCATCTCGGCCAACTACAATTTTAAGCTTTCTGTTTTTATATGAAATTCGTTTTACATATGCTGCTGTAAATTTAACTATATCTAAAGGTGTCAATGCGTTACCCACACTTCCACCTATTGTGCCTCTTATTCCTGAAATGGATTTGATAAGTGTCATGATTGTGTTACTTTTGTGGGCTCAAAGTTACAAAATGACTTCAAAAGATTTGCAAGATTTTGATTTGTTTGTATCTTTGCAACCCGAAACAGAATATTAATTTTATTTTCAAATATCATGAAAAAAGGAATCCATCCCGAAAGTTACCGTCTTGTTGCTTTCAAGGATATGTCAAATGAGCATGTTTTCCTAACTCGCTCATGCGCCAACACTAAAGAGACTTTGGAAGTTGATGGTGTTGAATACCCTGTTATCAAAGTCGAAATTTCTAACACATCTCACCCATTCTACACTGGTAAGATGAAGCTTGTCGACACCGCTGGTCGTGTTGATAAATTCTACAGCCGTTACGGCAAAAAGAATGAGAAATAATTCGATTCAAAATAAGCCTCAAAAAAGGCAACCTCTTTACAGGTTGTCTTTTTTTTATGTGTCGAACTTATTTGGTTAACCTCTTTTTACACCAGACTTGGGGCGAGAATCGGGTTTTTCCACCCGAGACGCTTGATTTCAATCGCGTGAAAGATAGATATTATAAACGCACAAGTTGGTAAATAATAGGCAACATATATATAAATCAAAAGAGACAACTGACCAAAATCAGATGTCTCTTTAGTATAGTAAATGATGAAAGACAAAAGAGCCGTGAATCTCAAGAAGCAGAATCAAACTCCAAAAAGGAGGTGTTCCAGCCACACCTTCCGGTACGGCTACCTTGTTACGACTTAGCCCCAGTTACTAGTTTTGCCCTAGGTCGCTCCTTGCGGTCACG
>JAAZCF010000046.1 GCA_012513425.1 Bacteroidales bacterium | reverse complement strand
CACATAGGTTCCGAAATCACCTGCAGGTAATCCGGAGCCTCATCGGTCGACACAGCCTCCTTGAAGATTTCCGCTTTCTTGTTACGCTGCATATCAAGAATGAGCGAGTGCAGCTGCTCATACACAAACTTCCAAGCCTCATCAAAAAATGAGACTTCTTTTGATTTCCATGCATCATGAAAATATGTCAATGTCGCAATTATTCCGACAACTGTCGTATCCTTGCTCCATGAATCGTAATACCATTTCTGATCTTCAATATTCAAAGTATCTTTGTGACAAATATCACGAAGATGCAGTCTTATAGCATCGCAAAATAAGCGGGCAGAATCTCTTGTAAAGTATTGGAATTGACATATTTCATCAATAGAAGATGACCTTGAATGAATATAAAGATGCAATATCCATAGTGTCGTCAATCGCTGTTGCCCATCTATAGGAATAAAGTATTGATTTTCGTGAAGGCCATAGACGAAATTCAAGTCCATTGGTATTCTATTATCTTTATCAATGGCCGATATTATACTCTGACAAAAACCTTCCTTGACTCCAGTATTTGTGCCTTGAACATAATCTCTCTGCAAACGTGGAACCTTGATTATATCGCAGTCTTTGGCTAAAAATGCCTTATTGAATGTAGTTTTCATATATATCAGTTGAAAAATTTATCGAGTTTTTTCTCCATGTCTGCATAATAAGCATCTCGGTCATCTTTCGTCCATGCCCAAGTCTTAATCTCACTACTCTTATTGTAGAATTTTGTAAAAACATTATGCGTGCACAGCGGATAAAAGAACTGCTGATTGTGTTCAATAACCCAACGTCTTTTGGCCGGGAACAATGCATTGTGATACCCCTGATTAGTTTTTGAATCAAGTAACACGAGATTACCTATCTCATCTTTGTTTATTATTTTCTGATCCGCCAAATCGGCATCAATCCTTTGCAGAACAGCTTGATATAACGCCTTGAAAGATGCTATGCGTTCATCCTTGGACTTGGATTTATTCGTGTAAAAAGAATTTGAAAGTTCTTTAATTTCAGCTTCACCAAATACAGTCCTGAAGTCGTTGGAAGAAGACTTTATCCAATCAAGTTGACTTTGCTCATCTTGAAGAATGTTATCGGTCTTTGAGGAAATATGCTCAATTTGCCACACTTGTTTGTAAAGCAATTCAAAAGGAAAACGTTCATATGAGTTCTTCAGCCTTAAATTTAAATTGCTTTTCTTAACCTTATAATTTTCGATGATTGTTTCAATATTATGAAGCAAAAATACTTTTCGTAATGTAACTGCTGCATTCTCATATGAGTATTGATTTAACGACATAAATGGGCGTAATGAAACACCTATCTTCTCAATCAATTTCTCAACCAATTGAGAGTGAGTATTGGAATTGCGGATTTCTATCCAATTCGACAAATCTGATGATGAATTTGCGTACGCTAAATATCCGATATAATGGTAGGTTTCAATATCGTTGTAAAAATCGAGTAGGCGAATGAATATATTACGAACATTTTCCCATTTTGCCAACAAGTTCTTTGGCCCTTTTGCTTCTGCAAAACTCTCAAATGATGCCGTATTATTCCTATCATATTTATCTTTACTTATTCCCTCTGCGATATTAAACAGAAGGTCCATTCTGCAGTTTCGATACAACGGCTCATCATTCTGAAGCATAAACCAGAATGAGTCATCTTTTAACTTTTGTTCGATCTCTTCGAATTGTGCAGCAATAAGTGAAACATTGTAATTAGAACTTTCATTGTCTTCGTTAAGAAGCAAGGCCTTTACAAGGTCAGTATTTGTCAGTTCAATTTTGCCATCATTCAGATTTCTGAACGCCTTATGTTTTGCCACTTCGTCATCTGTGTTTGCATCAATTATATACCATATAAACTTGGCATATTTTTCCGAAATATCGCCATTAATCAGATTCTTAACGGAATCAATGCCATCCTTGTTGTTTTCTTTCCATTTTAGGACAGCTTGATATGCCTTACAGATGTGGTATTCATCAATTGGCAATTTAATAATCTCTTCGGTTGTGAAATCTCTATCACAGCCACGCAAGAAGGTCATGCGCTCATTATTAGTATCTCTATCAAATTCAAATATATACGCTTCTGTATCATTGAAGGCTTTATTGATAAGATATAGTGTCGTCAAGCGCTGCTGACCATCAAGCGCTTCATAGTGAAAATCATCAATCTTTGCCAACGCCAGAGGCTGAAGACAGTAGATTTTAGCTGAAGATGTATCATTTGCAAACTCCAGTAGATCATCCAGCAGATGGCGTATGTCAAGAGGCGTCCATTTATAGCCCCTTTGCTGGCTCGGTATCTTAAAGGTCATACCTTTGAGACCCGTCAAATTCATATAGTCGGGATGTGCCATATTTATTATTACTTGTGTTAAGTGTTTCAGTTTAATATTGAAAGGATTTCCTCGTTCTTGATTAGCCAAGCACGGTAAGTTCAAAGACCTTCCATTTACCATCACCAGTGTATATTGCTCTTCCTGTGACATTGCAATCGCTTGTAATGTGGTACTTGAGTAATATAGAGCGATGGACATAATAATCTCCAACAAAAGCAAATTTTGCTGAAGTTACTTTTGGACGATGAGAATCATCATCGTCATCATCAAATACATCATCGGGATCATAACCATTCTTCCATTTTAGTTCCAATTTGCCGGAAATCGCTTTGATAGCCTCATCATTAGTCTGATCTGTAGGTTCAATGTTCAATATCTCACGAACCTTTATCTGCTTGTTCGGATTCTTTGAGTCCTTTTTCTGGCGCTCATAGTATATAATTTTTAGGCAGTCGCCAACCTTCGGCTTCACATCCGTTTGGTCGAAATGTATTATCCCATCAATAAGTCCGGGACCTATAACATAATGAATCAGCTTTTTGACATCATTTACACCGTCAACGGCAATGATTCGTGAAGGGAATTTCGAGATGCCAAGTTCTTTGCTGCAAGGTTCGATGTTCTGGGCATAGTACCGTATCTCATCTTTTGCGGACTTCTTGTACATTTTGAATTTCACAAAGTCACCCTTCTCGAACGTCTGAGTCTCGAATGGCTCGAATATTTGCTTAGAGTCCTGGCTGATGAGGTGATAAACTTTCTTCTCCTTATTCACATGGTCAATTACACCAAATGTTTCCGGCAAAATAGACCAGTCAGCTTTATCTGAAGGTGACACCAGAAGCGGAGTAAACTTTGGCGGCTCAACAGGTTGAGGCGTTCTGAGAAACAGAAATGGGCGCGGAGGTTGAGGGGCAGGCTCTTCTTTATAAAGTTTAATCTGCCAAATCTGACCTTTATGGTATTTCTTGAGTGAAGGAAATCTCTTTGGATTAAGAACAATTTCGATGTTATCGTTGTCTGTGAACTTCATATGTTTCTTTCCGTCGTCATCCTTCCAATCGTCAATCAGCAGCAGTTCTGTGTATGGTATCGATGAATAGGCATATTCATCTGCAAAAGGAATGTACTGTTGATAAAGGCTTTTATTGTTTTTTGCCGGTGTGATACCCGAACACTTGTTAAGTAGAGATTCGCATTTAGGCTTCACTTTCCATCCCTTTGCATCATAATTGTCTTTATATAGCTTAAGT
>JAAZCF010000007.1 GCA_012513425.1 Bacteroidales bacterium | reverse complement strand
GAGCAGAAGCTGTGAAGCCCAAAAGAGCTAACAACAACGCTGTCATGGTTAAAAATGTTAATTTTTTCATATAAAATAGATTAATTAGGTTCCAAAAAAGTGGAGACATATCGCTATATCTCCACGAAATTAAAATTTTTTTTCTAAAGAAAAGAAATTATGCTGTATAAGTGCCGGAAATAGTGGCTCCACCATGACCAGTCCAATTTGTATGGAAGAACTCTCCGCGAGGGCGATCAGTCCTCTCATAAGTATGCGCTCCAAAGTAATCTCTTTGTGCTTGAAGCAAATTTGCTGGAACTCTTTCACAACGATAGCCATCATAGTAAGTTAGAGCAGCTGTGAGAGCGGGTACAGGAATACCATTTAAAACAGCAGTTGCAAGTACATTTCTCCAACCTTTCTGAGCATCCTCAAGTTTCTTGCAGAAATAAGGATCAAGCATCAAATTGGCAAGAGCAGGATTGTTGGTAAAGGCATCTTTGATCTTACCCAAGAAGACTGAACGAATGATGCAACCACCTCTCCACATAAGAGCGATGCCACCATAGTTCAAATCCCAACCATTCTCTGTTGCCGCAACCTTCATCAAAGTATAACCTTGAGCATAAGATATGATTTTTGCTGCAAACAAAGCTTTTTGCAAATCTGCAATAAAGGCTTTCTTATCGCCGGTGAAGCTGGCTTTAGGGCCAACAAGAATGCCTGCAGCTTTCACACGTTCATTTTTTTGAGAAGACAAGCAACGAGCGAACACAGCCTCTGAGATAAGAGTCAAAGGAACACCCTGGTCTAAAGCTGCTATACCGGTCCATTTACCGGTTCCTTTCTGCCCGGCAGTGTCAAGAATAAAATCTACGACAGCCTCACCTTCAGGAGTCTTATATGCCAAAATATCACGAGTAATTTCGATAAGGTAGCTGTCCAAATCGCCTTTGTTCCACTCTGTGAAGACTTCGCACATTTCTTCATTGCTCATACCCAGCAAATCTTTCATGATTTGGTAGCATTCGCAGATAAGTTGCATGTCGCCGTACTCAATACCATTGTGAACCATTTTTACAAAGTGACCTGCGCCATTTTCGCCAACCCAGTCACAACAAGGACCATCAGACACTTGCGCACAAATCTTCTGGAAAATAGGTTTAATAATTGGCCATGCTGCTTTTGAGCCACCAGGCATAAGCGATGGGCCATGAAGAGCACCTTCTTCGCCACCGGACACACCTGTTCCTATGTAAAGGAGACCTTTGCTCTCTACATATTCTGTACGACGATTTGTGTCAGGGAAGTGTGTGTTACCACCATCAATTATGATGTCACCTGGCTCCAACAAAGGAATCAGCTTGTCAATGAAAGCATCCACAGCTGAACCAGCTTTTACCATTAGCATCACTTTTCTTGGGCGCTCCAAAGAAGCCACAAAATCTTCAATAGTAAGTGCACCATAGATATTTTTACCTTTGGCGCGGGCATTAATAAAGTTTGTAACTTTTTCAACTGTACGGTTGAAAACACTTACAGTAAAACCTTTGCTCTCCATGTTGAGCACAAGGTTTTCACCCATAACTGCCAAACCAATAAGTCCGATATCTGATTTTTTATTCATATTTATAGAGGTATTATATGTTATTAGTCTTTAAATCTGTCAGGGTGGGCCCATAACCCAAGAGCCGGATTGGAGATATAGTATACTTCTTCTCCAGAAGGCATGAGATTCCAACCATCTTTCATTTTATCAATAGGATATTGAGCCAAAACATCTTTCAAGGCCTGATATTGGAAACCAACTCCCTCAATTTCTTCTTTTGACACCTTATCTCCAGGGCAATATGTAATGGTGAAGCGACCTTCGCTGGAACCATGAATAAGGTGGGCAGATGCGCCCAAATTATCTTGAAGATCTTGGTTTTCATTAGTAGCCGTCAAGACAGCAGGTGTGCCTTTATATCCATATTTGCGTATTAATTTGTCAATAGCCTCATCCTCACCAAACTCCTGTAAAGCAGGGGCAAGAACTATAAGGTCAGCTCCATCTGCAAGAGCCATTCTGGTACGATATACGGCCTTGTTGCCCAGCCAAGTACTCTTAAACTCATTCGGATCAAGATACACGATGCATTTCTTGATTGGTTTTTCAACCATGATAAAGTTTGTTTCAAGAGAAAGCTGAGAGGCACGAGCAAAACACTCAAAGTCGTTTCCGATATATATACCTTTCAACTCCATCTTGTTAGTGTCGAAGTTTTTAGCCAGAACAGTTTGAATATAAACGATTGGCAAATCTTTGATGAAATGTTCGCGAGCATATTCCATTACATCTCTAACAGATGATTTAGCTCGACCCATTAGGCGTTCCATGCCATATGTAGCTCCTATAAAGTGGCTGCGATTGATACCAAGACTTCCACCTACTCCTACGAAAATGTTTTTGGTATAATTTGCCATACCGATAACTTCGTGAGGAACCACTTGGCCAATGGATAAAATCAAGTCAATATCTTTTTCCAACAAAAGTTTGTTGACTTGGGCAGGCCATGAATAACTGAGTTTACCTTCAGAAATTTTTTCAACATATTCTGCTGGAACCTCACCAACAGTGACTACATCGTTGCGCCAATCGTGCACTCTAAACAAGTTTTTAGGAGTATGTCCAAACATAGCACTAATTTGCTCATCAGTCATTGGAGTGTGAGTTCCAAGAGCAGGCATTACATCAGTAAGAGCATCTTGAAAATAATCATATGCCATCTCTGTGATAGGACCGGCATATGAATTAAAACGAGTAAAGTCAGGAGGGATAGCCACCACTCTTTTCTTTATGCCCATACCATCAAATACCTCTTTGAGTATTGAGCGAACTTCGTCCGGGCTGATATTATCGGTTTTGGAACCTCTTGCGTAGTACAACATGGCTAAGTAAATATTAACGTTTTACGCGTGCATTACCTTTCCAAATGCTCCAAATCTGCTCTTCATCGGCAGGAATAGCATAATCTGTGAGCAAAGTAGTAACAAGAGCGCCTGTAGCCCAACCGAACTGAACCCATTTCTCACTTTCCCAGCCACGAAGCATCGCATATAGCATACCGCCAACAAAAGCATCACCGCCACCGATGCGGTCAAGAACATGTATTTCGCGAGGCTCTACAACATGCCAGTTTTCACCTTCAAGCATAATAGCTCCCCAATTGTGAGAGTTTGTATGATTAACTTGGCGAAGAGTAGTGGCAAATACTGTTGCATTTGAATATTGTGTTTTGACTCTTTTAATCATCTCTTTGAAGCCCTCAATCTTTGCAGCAATATCTTTTCCTCCTGCATCAGGACCTTTAATGCCTAAGCAAAGTTGAAAATCTTCCTCATTACCTATAAGAATATCAGCAATACTGCTGATTTCGCAGAATGCATCGTGAAGCTCTTGCTCTCTTCCAATCCAGAAAGAAGCCCTGTAATTTAAGTCAAAGCTGATTCTTGTACCATATTTTTTAGCAGCGCGGGCAATCTCCAAGCAGAATTTGCTAGTTTGTGGGCTGAGGGCAGCAATAAGACCTGAAAGGTGAACCAACTGAACGCCTTCTTCACCAAAGATTCGATCCAAGTCAAAATCTTTAACATCAAGAGTACGGCCAACCTCACCAGCGCGATCGTTCCATACGCGTGGTCCACGAGAGCCATATCCACAGTCAGCAACATTTATTTGGTGACGATAGCCCCAAGGGCCGCCTTGAGGGACTTCAACTGCCTCAATGTCCATGCCGCGACTACGAAGATTCGCTTTAATAAATGATGCAAACGGACTATCTTGGACAAATGCTGTAAGAACTTTTACTGGAAGACCAAGATATGATGATACACTTGCTACATTGGTTTCTGCACTTGTTGCATAAAGTGTTAGATTGTCACTGCAATGAATAGGTTGACCATTTGGAGGAGTTACGCGCAAACCCATGCTGGTAGGAACCAACATAGAATATTTGCACCCTTGTTTGAATTGTATCGTTGCCATAAAATACTAGAGTATTATATATTTATTAATAAAAAATGAACGAAAATCTCTTGTAAAGTTACTATAAAAAAAAGTGGTATCCAAAAATACTGGGTACCACTATAAAATATCTATAAATAAGGACGTTATGCCATATTCCTCTCTTTCTTTATGATATCGTAAGCCTCTTGCACTTTTTTAAATTTTTCTTCTGCAGCCTTCTGTACATCTTCTCCCAAAGTAGCAACCTTGTCAGGATGATATTTCAATGCCATCCGCTTATAGGCCTTCTTTATTTCCTCTTCAGAAGCACTATGGCTAACTTCAAGAACTTTATATGCAGACTCAGTGTCATATTTAAACATCGACATTATCGAGGCGGTATCTTGAGCAGAAATGCCAATAGCTCCTGCAATAGCATTAAGCACATCCATTTCCTGAGCTACAACTTGGCCGTCGCACTGAGCCAGAGCCACCAGATAATGAAAGAGTTGAAGCCTTTGAGAGTAATTCATATTCATTTGAATCTGAGATCCAACTTCATAAATATTGATATCTCTCTCCATCAGCTTTTTGATGATATCTTTGGCTTGTTCTGCAGCTTGCTCAGAAAAATTGGTCCTGAGAAAGTTTTTTACATAGTTCAGTTCTGAAACTACAAACCGGCCATCTGCCTTGATAACAGCAGTGGACAGCACCAACAAACTCATTAAAAAGCTGTTTCTCTGTCCTTTCATCTGTTGTTCTTTGCTGGAAGAGTGTGAAGTTTCGCTCTCAGAGCCAAGCTCTACTGCAGCTCCAAGCAAAAAGCCGACAAGACCACCTATAGGGCCGAGAACTATCCAGCCCAATACGCCCGAAATCCACTTTCCAGCTCCCATTTTTATTCTTGTTTAGATAAGTCCCTAATGATTGCAGCAGCTGCTTTTCTACCTGCTCCCATTGCTAGGATTACGGTAGCGGCTCCTGTAACAACATCACCACCTGCATATACGCCCTTTCGTGTTGTCTGGTCTTGCTCATTAAGCACCACACAACCCTTGCGATTAGTCTCCAATCCAGGAGTAGTTGATGCGATGAGGGGATTTGGAGAAGTTCCCAAAGCCATAATTACAGTATCAGCCTCTATTTCAAACTCGGAATTTGGAACTGGTACAGGTGAGCGACGACCGCTTTCATCTTCTTCACCAAGTTCCATCCTTATGCATTTGATAGCCTTCACCCAGCCTTTTTCGTCGGCAATAATCTCAACAGGATTAGACAGCATCATAAATTTGATGCCTTCTTCTTTGGCATGATGAACTTCTTCTCTGCGGGCAGGAAGTTCAGCTTCGGTACGGCGATATACTATTGACACATCAGCACCCAAACGAAGCGCGGTGCGGGCTGAATCCATTGCCACAT
>JAAZCF010000045.1 GCA_012513425.1 Bacteroidales bacterium | reverse complement strand
CGTAGTCTCTAACGATTTTGTGTTTATTATCTGGAGTTGCACGCTCTTTTTTCTTCGTGACAAGTGCTGATGTGCCCTCTCTTTGATACGATTCCCACAATGTTTTGAGTAGTCTGTGGTCAATGCCGAACTTGTTATGAAGAAATGGTTACTATAACCTTCTTCTAACATATGCATGTACTTCAATCTTTCTGCATAGCCATGTTTCTTGTACTTTTTGGACATAACAAAACCCCGAAAGTTTTTTGTCTAACTTTCGGGGTTCAGTTCACAAACGGGATGCTTTTTTTTTTGTGTATTAATGAGTGATTACAACTCAGGACCTGCTGCTACGAGAGCTTTGCCAGCTTCGTTGCCAGTGTATTTCACGAAATTCTTCTGGAAACGGCCAGCCAAATCTTTGGCTTTCTCTTCCCACTTAGAAGCATCAGCATAAGTGTCACGAGGATCAAGGATAGCTGGATCTACACCTGGAAGAGCTGTAGGAACTTCAAATTTGAAGTAAGGGATAGTCTTTGTAGGAGCTGTGTTGATATGGCCGTCAAGGATGGCATCAATGATTCCACGAGTATCGCGGATAGAGATACGTTTGCCGGTACCATTCCAACCTGTATTTACCAAGTAAGCTTTTGCACCGCTTTGTTCCATCTTCTTAACTAGTTCTTCAGCATATTTTGTTGGGTGAAGCTCAAGGAAAGCCTGACCAAAGCAAGCTGAGAATGTAGGAGTAGGCTCTGTGATGCCACGCTCTGTACCTGCCAACTTAGCTGTGAAACCGCTGAGGAAATAATATTTGGTTTGCTCTGGAGTCAATATTGAAACTGGAGGAAGCACACCGAATGCATCAGCGCTGAGGAAGATTACGTTCTTTGCTGCAGGAGCTGCAGAAACAGGACGAACGATGTTCTGAATATGGTTGATTGGGTAACTTACGCGGGTGTTCTCTGTAACACTCTTGTCAGCGAAATCAATAACACCTTTTTCATCAACTGTAACGTTCTCAAGAAGAGCATCACGTTTGATGGCATTGAAGATATCAGGTTCAGACTCTTTGTCAAGGTTGATTACTTTTGCATAGCAACCACCTTCGAAGTTGAATACACCTTTGTCATCCCAACCATGCTCGTCATCACCAATAAGAAGACGTTTAGGGTCAGTAGAAAGAGTGGTTTTACCTGTGCCTGAAAGACCGAAGAAAATTGCAGTGTTTTTGCCATTTTTGTCAGTGTTGGCTGAGCAGTGCATAGAAGCAATGCCTTTCAATGGAAGATAGTAGTTCATCATTGAGAAAATACCTTTCTTCATTTCACCACCATACCAAGTGTTAATGATAACTTGCTCGCGGCTTGAAGTGTTGAAAGCAACGCAAGTCTCTGAGTTGAGGCCAAGCTCTTTGTAGTTCTTAACAACCGCTTTTGGAGCATTGTAAACAATGAAATCTGGTTCAAAAGACTCAAGTTCCTCAGCTGAAGGCTGGATAAACATATTTTTAATAAAGTGTGCCTGCCAAGCTACTTCCATAATGAAGCGAACAGACATACGTGTATCTTTGTTAGCACCGCAAAATGCGTCAACTACATAAAGGTTTTGGTTGGATAGCTCTTTTTTGGCGATCTCTTTAACAGTTGCCCAAACTTCTTCAGACATTGGGCGGTTGTCATTTTTATACTCCTCAGAAGTCCACCATACAGTGTCTTTTGAGTTTTTGTTCATTACGATGTATTTGTCTTTTGGAGAGCGACCGGTATAAACACCTGTCATAACATTAACTGCTCCAAGT
>JAAZCF010000044.1 GCA_012513425.1 Bacteroidales bacterium | reverse complement strand
GTCTCACAGCGTCTCACGCTTGTGCCGTGAATTACAAATGGCGCAGAGTTGTGATTCTCACAGCGTCTCACTTGTTCCTTCTATCACAATTTTCTCTTAGCTGTTGCTCGTATTTGAGCGAGAGGAATGAAACTTGGGCCAAAAATAAGCTGAAACTTTTGTTCCAACAAATACCAATTATGAAGTGTTAAAAAAATAACCCACTCATTATGAGCAGGTTATTCGTAGTTATTTTAAAATGTTTTAAGTTGTTGGATATGAGTTACTTGCCGATGCAGAAGTTTTTGAAGATGTTGCCTAGGACTTCGTCGGTAGAGATTTCTCCAACTATGGTGCCGATGGAGTAGAGGGCTTCGCGTATGTCTTGGGCGACAAGGTCGGTTGGTACTTGTTCTCCAAGGGCTATGTTGGCTCGCAGGAGGGCATTGAAGGCGTCTTTTAGTGCGGAATAGTGGCGCATGTTGTTGACAAGGACCATTTCGCCTGCTGACTGCATATTCTTTTGGCTCTCTACTAATGTACTTCTGAGGGCATCCAAGCCCAGGCCTTGGCGGGCAGATATTGGAAGGATGGCAGAAGGGTAGAGGTTTATTACTGAACTTAGTGTGCGAACTTCTTCAATCAAATCGGTGGCATTGAAGATTGATTCAATATTACCAATGACAGCATCGTCAGTTTCTGATGCAGGGAGTATTGCGTGTTGATCGCACTTATTTATCAGGATTATAAGAGTTTGCTCTTCACTATTTATTTTTCTACTTAAAGCATTCAATGACTCTTTAAACTCTTCTTTGCGAGTGCCGTCAAGCATAAGCAGCACTATCTGGGCCTGTTTGATTTTATAAAAAGTGCGTTCTATACCAATGATTTCTATGGCTTCCAGAGTTGATCTGATGCCTGCTGTATCTATGAAGCGGAACAGAACGCCTTCGAGATTAATCACATCTTCAATGGTGTCTCTTGTTGTGCCGGCATGTGGTGAGACGATGGCTCTGTCTTCGCCGACCAAGGCGTTGAGAAGGGTGCTTTTACCTGTGTTGGTAGAGCCTACAATTGCCACAGGAACACCATTTTTAATGGCATTACCTACTTTAAAGCTTGATATTAATTCATTGATGTGCTCACAAGAGTTTTCGAGTAATTCTCGAAGCTCTTTTCGATCTGTGAATTCTACTTCTTCTTCACTAAAGTCGAGCTCTAGCTCAAGGAGAGATACTATCTTCAGCAGCTTTTCTCTCATTTGAGATAGTTCTTTTGAAAAAGCACCTCTCATCTGTCTCATAGCTACATCATGAGCAGCCTCAGTTTCGCTTAATATAAGATCTCCAACAGCCTCTGCCTGAACAAGGTCCATTTTACCATTTAAGAAAGCCCTTTTGGTAAAATCACCGCCTTGAGCATAGACAGCACCATTGTCAATGAGCATTGAAATAATCTCGCTGACAATATACGGAGAGCCATGGCAAGAGATTTCTGCAGAATCTTCTCCTGTATATGAATGGGGTGCTCGATAAAAAGTGACTATCACATCATCCAAGCGGACGCCATTCCTTTTTGGAATGATTCCATAAAGAACTGTATATCCCGGAACTTCCGAGAGTGGAATATCTTTTTTGGGCTTGAATATCTTTGCTACAATTGATATATCATCAGGTCCACTAATGCGTATGACAGAAATAGCGGATATGTTATTTCCAGTGGCACATGCGCAAATGGTAGTATCCTCAAAATTAACTTTTTTGATCATGTTATTTCAACTCTAACTTTACTACATTTTCAACATGTTGAGTATGAGGAAACATATCCACAGGTTGAACAGCAGTAATATTATATTTTTCAGCAAATATAGCTAAATCTCTTGCCTGCGATGCAGGATTACAGCTGACATAAATCATTTTGGCAGGAGCAGTCCGCAAGAGCACTTCTGCCACATCTGGATGAATACCTGCACGAGGCGGATCCAACACTACAAGATCCGGCCTGCCATTAGCAGCAATAAACTCATCATTTAGCACATCCTTCATATCACCTGCATAGAAACTGCTATTGTCTATCCCATTAAACTCAGCATTCATTTTGGCATCTTCGATAGCCTCCGGCACATATTCAACACCCACTACTTTTGAAGCCATAGCAGATAAAAACAAAGCGATAGTTCCGGTTCCTGTGTATAGGTCATAGATGACTGGCTTTTCTTCGTAAGAATCCTCTTGAGCAAACTTTCTAACCACAGAATATAATTTATAGGCTTGCTCGCTGTTGGTCTGATAAAAGGACTTAGGACCTATCTTAAATCTCAAGTTTTCCATCTGTTCATAGATACAATCTCTGCCATGGAAAAGTGAAATATCTAAATCGCCGATAGTGTCGTTCTTTTTCGAATTTATAACATGATTTAGGGAGGTAATCGCAGGAAAATGGTCAATTATTGCCTGTAACATACTTGTTACATTTGCTGTATCTTCCTCTGCATCAGGACCAAAAACCACAGTAAGCATAATTTCTCCGGTCGAGGCAGTGCGAAGCACAAGATTTCTCAAAAAGCCTGTTTGCGCCCTCAAATCAAAGAAAGAAAGGTCATTTTCGATGGCATATTGCTTGATGAAATTGCGAATTTCATTGGAAGGTTCTTTTTGCAGATGGCAAAAATTCAAATCAAGTACTTTGTCAAAAAAGCCACTGATGTGAAAACCCAATCCCAATCTTTCAGTATCACTGAGGACCTCGGGTTCTTCGCCCTGAAGCAGCCAACGTCTGTTGGAAAAAGTAAATTCCAGTTTATTTCTATAGTAATACTGCTGGTCAGAACCCAAAATAGGGGAGATTTCAGGAAGTTGCAGATGCCCAATGCGTCTAAGCTGGTCCACAACCTGCTGCTGCTTTGCTTCTAATTGCATTGAGTAGGGTAGGCACTGCCATTTGCAGCCTCCGCAAGTTCCGAAATGACTGCAGAGAGGCTGGATTCGATGCTCTGAAGGTTTGACCAATCTAAGCACATGACCCTCCATATAGCCTTTTCTAGTCCTATTGACTTGCACATCAACCACATCACCCGGCACCATGCCGGCCATGAACAAAACTTTACCATCTACATGGGCCAATGCATTGCCTTCAGCAGCAACGGCCTCAACAACCACATTCTCTAAAATTGGCTTCGTTTTGTTTCTACTCATTGTCTTTAGGCATAATTAGAGCTGATGCAGCGTAATCCCAAGCTAATTGAATAATTCCTTGAAGGTTAGCTTCATTTGAAGTAATGGCAATGACTGCATCTTCATTTGGCAATACCATAATATATTGACCTTTGGCTCCGTCGGCACGATATGCATCAGGCCAACGGCAACGCCACATCTGGAAACCATAGCCTGCAGTGAAGTCACCGGCCTTTTGCTCAGGAGTGAGCTTTTCAGGGTCATTAGAGGCAGGTATAGAGAAAGTCTGATATGATGATGCCATCTGTATCCATTTTTCAGAAAGCAACCTTTTGCCATTCCACATACCTTTTTGGAGGTATAGTTGCCCAAGCTTTGCCATAGTCTCTGTTTGAATATAAAGGCCATAGCCGCCATGGTTGACGCCTTGCACCTCGTCCCATCTAAGGTTGGTGATTTGCAATGGTTCAAATAGGCGAGGTTGGAGATATTCTCTTACAGTCATGCCTGTGACTCTTTGCAAAATAGCAGCTAGCATAAATGAAGCCTCACTATTGTATTCATAATATGTTCCCGGTTGTCTGTGAACAGTGCAAGCCAAGAATCCCTTTATGTAGTCTTCTTTATGATTTTCTCTTCTGCGAGCATTGATTTCATTCTCAATGTTACCTGTAGTCATAGTAAGCAGGTGACGCACTTTCATAGCGCCGAGCTTTTCTGTAACCACCTCTGGAAGCATATCTGGGAAAAAGCTAATAACCTTATCGTCAAGAGAAATAAGACCTTCATCTACAGCAAAACCAATAGCAGTCATATTCCAAGTCTTGGTAACAGAATACATAACATGAAGGTCTTTGGGTTTGTTCCTTCCAAACCATTCTTCATACACAACTTTACCATGGCGCAACACCATTATGCTGTTTATGTTTAGTTTTCTTTCTTTGGCTGCTGACTTATATTTTTTGAGCAAATTGAGGTTTACATCTGCTTTTTCGGCTTGAGTTGCTCGAGGCAGATTGCCATCTACAAGGTTAGCGTCTAAGACGGTTTGTCCAAAAGCAAAAGTACTTAATGATAATGCAATAATTGCAAGTAAGTGTTTAAGTGATTTCATATTAATATTCATATTTTTTCCATAATTGTTGAAGTCTTGCCCTAATTTCTGCCTCTTTTTTGTTATTTCCAGGCTTATAAAACTTGGTATTTTGAAGGCCGTCAGGCAAAAACTCTTGATCCACAAAGTTTCCTTCGAAACTATGGGCATATTTATAATCTTTAGCATAGCCCAGATCTTTCATTAAAGAAGTAGGGGCATTGCGCAGATGCAGAGGCACAGCGGGAGCATCAGATGTAGCACTGACAGCAGCTAATGCAGCATTAATGGCCATATAGGCAGCATTGCTCTTTGGCGAAGTGGCCAAATAGATGCAAGTCTCTGCCAGTGGTATACGAGCCTCAGGCATACCTACTTTATGCACTGTGTCAAAGCAAGCATTGGCCAGCAACAAAGCATTAGGATTGGCCAGACCCACGTCTTCTGCAGCCAAAATCACCATTCTGCGGGCAATAAACAGAGGATCTTCACCTCCTGCCAACATTCTTGCCATCCAATAAATGGCACCATTGGGGTCGCTGCCGCGCATACTCTTTATAAAAGCACTGATAACATCATAATGCTGCTCTCCATTTTTGTCATATAAGGCAATATTCTGCTGAAGAGAAGACTTAACCATCTCATTATCAATAACAATAGGGTCGTCAGGGTGAGTAGCACATACCAACTCAAGGATATTCAAGAGCTTACGAGCATCACCGTTGCAAAACCCGAACAGAGCGTCTTTTTCTTGTATGGTGATATTGCGTTGTTTAAGATACTCATCTGTAGAAAGAGCACGGCTTAACAACACATCTAAATCACTATGAGTTAGAGAGTTAAGAACAAAAACCTGACAGCGGGAGAGGAGTGGGGTGATTACCTCAAAAGAAGGATTTTCTGTAGTCGCACCAATCAAAACTACAGTGCCGTTCTCGACAGCCCCCAAAAGAGCATCTTGCTGAGCTTTGTTAAATCGGTGTATTTCATCAATAAATAATACCGGAGCGCCATTCACGGCAAACATGCGGTTATTATTTGCTTTATCAATGACATCTCGAAGGTCTTTGACGCCGCTGCTGATGGCTGACAGGGTAAAAAATTCACGCTTCAGGGAACCGGCAATAATTCTTGCTATTGTAGTTTTTCCAACACCTGGAGGGCCCCATAAAATAAAAGATTTGATGTTGCCACTCTCAATCATTTGTCTCAGCACAGAGCCTTTACCCACAAGATGACTTTGACCGACATAATCATCCAATGACTTCGGACGCAATCGCTCGGCGAGAGGTGCAAATTCCCTATTTAACATAATATAAATTGTGTTAATATTAAGACATGACTAACAACCATGCAAAGTAACTATTTTTTTGCTTAATACTGATAATAGTTTTAGATTTGTCGCCAGATGATTCAGGTGTGGCGACGAAGTTTGTTTTTTTCGTGCCAGTAAAAGGGAATTCGGTGAGATTCCGAAGCTATACCCGTAGCTGTAATTTCCGCTAAGCCTCGGCATTCTTTTGTCACTGTCATTTTATGATGGGAAGACGCCGCAAGGAGGAATAAGTCAGAAAACCTGCCCGTAATTATTTATGTTTATTTGCTCGCCCGGGTGTGGTTAGCTTTTTAAAGTTTGTATGATTAAAACCAACTTTTTATTTGTATTTGTATTTGCCATATTAGAATTTCTAAGTATAGATTTATGTGCGCAAAGTGAAATTACTATCCAAGATAGTTTGAGTGCCTCTGTTGTCGGAGCCTCTGCAAGGACTAATTCCTATCGAAGTAACGTTCCTGTCGCAACTATTGATGAGCATGTCATTTCTCACCTGTCTACTTCAAATATATCAGATGTAGTCAGATTATTTGCCGGTGTGAGTGTAAAAGATTATGGCGGCATTGGAGGCATAAAGACGGTGTCTGTCAGAGGATTGGGCACTCAACATACTGCCGTTTCCTACGATGGCATCCCTATTTCTAATAGTCAAAATGGTCAGATAGATCTGAGTCGCTTCCTGACTGACAATATAGCATCTCTAAGCATGTCTATAGGCCAAAGCGACGACATTCATCAACCTGCAAAAAACCTCAATTCGGCAGGATTGCTTTCGATTTCCAGTCAAAAACCGGATTTCTCGAATCTTCAAAAGCCTTATCAGTTGAAAGCAAAAATGAGTTATGGCTCTTTTTCCACCTATAATCCTTCATTGAATTTTTCTTCAAAACTCGGAAATAAATGGGCTCTCAGACTTGCCGGCGATTGGATAAGCAGCCGTGGTGACTATCCGTTCATTCTGCAAAATGGTCTTCAATCCAGCAAAGAAATCCGCCGCAACAGTGATGTTGATGCATATAAAATAGAGACTGACCTATATGGAGATTTTGGAGAAAAAGGCGGTTCATTGACTGCAAAAGCATACTATTATAATTCCGAAAGAGGCCTTCCCGGCAGTGTTGTGCTCTACAATAACCATGGCAGCGAAAGGCTTTGGGACCGTATCACTACAACTCAAGTCAATTATTCAAGCTCTTTCAGTAATTCATTACAAATCAAAGCAATTGCCAGCTATAACAATAGTTGGAATCGCTATTTGGATATGAATTATCGCTATTCTTCCGGCAGCCAAGAAGACAAATATGACCAAAATGACTTTTATGGCTCATTATCAATTCTTTACAAGCCTTCTTATCATTGGTCTTTTTCCATGGCTCACGATGAAAACTACGCTACTCTGTTTAGTACAATTCCGGAATGCCTCTACCCTCGCAGATTTTCTACATATAGCTCATTATCAGGCAAATATTTCTCAGATAACCTATCAATCATTGCCTCAGTGCTGGCATTGACCACCTCTGAAAGCGTCTCCCAAGGAAAGGCTGCTCCAGATAGACATCGCTTCACCCCTTCCCTATCTGTTGGTTACAAGCCTTTTAGTACTCTTCCTTTGAGAATTAGAGCATCTTGGCGTAATGGATATCGCATCCCAACTTTCAATGATCTTTACTATTCCAGAGTCGGCAATCGAGATTTGAGACCTGAAATTGCCAATCAATATAATATTGGCCTTAGTTGGGCCTCATCATTTGGGCAAAATTCATCTTTTATGTTCACTGTTGATGGCTATTATAATGATGTGAAAGATAAGATTGTAGCTATGCCAACTATGTTTATCTGGTCAATGCGCAATCTTGGCAAAGTGCAGATGAAGGGCTTGGATCTGTCTGCATCCTCACAAATATATTTAAGCATTCGTCAATCATTACAAATATCTGCAAACTACTCTTTTCAAAAGGCACTAGACCTTTCTGATGCTGAAAGCAGAAATTATGGCCACCAAATTCCTTACACCCCTTTGCACAGCGCCTCTGCCTTTTTGTCATGGCGTAATCCTTGGGCAAATGCCAGCCTTACAGCATCTGCAGCAAGTCAAAGATGGGTCATGGGTGAAAATATCCCACAAAACAGCATTGCCCCCTATTGTGACCTTTCTTTATGCCTGGATAAAACCATTGTTTTTAATAATGGAAGTTGGACATTAAAAGCAGAAATGCTTAACTTGCTGAACACTAATTATGAAATTATAAAATATTACCCTATGATGGGTCGTTCATTTAGATTATCCTTAATATTTTCAATATAATTATGAAAAAACCAGTATTATTATTGTTATTGCTATGTGCAATCTTCTCACAATCATGCGATTTGACTATTGACACTCCTCAAACACCGACTTTGGTAACAATCAACGCAGGTGCTTACATTTTAAACAATGGAAACTACAACTCTAATGACGCATCCATTGACTATTATAATTTCAGCACAGGAGCTTATTTCTCAGATTTATACCAAAATCAAAATGGTGTCAAACTTGGTGATGTAGCCCAAGATATCATTAGATTCAACGACCTATTACTAATTTCTGTTTACAACTCACAAGTTATCCAAATTACAGATTTGGTTTGTAAAAAGCTTGCTGAAGTAAAGGTAGAAAATCGTTCTCCTCGTTATTTTGCAAAAGACACAAATTTTGTGTATGTGTCTTATTATGAAGGCTATGTAGCAAAAATAGACCCATATACACAACAGGTTTTAGCCGAGGTTAAAGTTGGAAATAATCCTGAACAACTAGTATGCGTAGACAATAATAAACTATTTGTTGCAAATTCTGGCGGAATGAACCACCCTAACTACGACAATACGATATCTGTAATTGATTTGAACACCTTTACTGTAACTGATAATATTGAAGTTGTCATCAACCCTACATCTCTTGTTAAAGACTCTAAGGGCAAT
>JAAZCF010000043.1 GCA_012513425.1 Bacteroidales bacterium | reverse complement strand
GTTTTATACCTAGTTTAAAACAACCTGTGCTTGGCATTTGTGTGGGGATGCAGCTCATGTGCCGCCATTCTCAAGAAGGTAATGTTGATTGTATGGGTATTTTTTATACAAACGTCGTAAAGTTTACTCCGCAACCAAAACTGAAAATTCCTCACATGGGATGGAATGCCATTACCAATTTAAAAAGCTCTCTGTTCGATGGTGTGTCTGAGGGAAGTTTTTTGTATTATGTTCATTCTTACTATCCTGAATTATGTCAGGATACAATAGCAGTTAGTGAACATGGGTGCCTTTTCAGCGGAGCCCTTTCAAATAAGAATTTTTACGGCACACAGTTTCATCCAGAAAAAAGCGGTGAAGTAGGGGCAGTTATTTTGAAAAATTTTCTAGCGTTATGATAGAACTTATTCCGGCAATAGATATTATTAATGGTCGCTGTGTTCGATTGAGCCAGGGGGACTATATTAGAGGCAAAGTATATGATGCACAGCCTTTGGATATGGCTCTTTCTTATGAAGATATAGGAATTGAAAGATTGCATCTTGTTGATTTGGATGGTGCTAAATCTAGTTTTCCGAGCAATTTAAAGGTTCTGGAAACTATTGCTTCACGTACTCAATTGCAAATTGAGTGGGGAGGAGGTATTAAGAGTGAAGATGCTCTTTCGGCAGTTTTTGATAGTGGAGCCACTTTTGCTATTTGCGGCAGTATTGCTGCCTTGAAGCCCGGCATTTTTAAAAAATGGTTGATTGCATATGGCTCCAGATTGGTTTTAGGAGCAGACATAAAAGATGGAAAAGTGGCAGTGAATGGATGGCAGTCTACCAGTCCTCTTGGATTGGTAGAGTTGATTTATCTATTTGCCGACACAGATTTGGATAATGTTATCTGCACAGATATTTCTAAAGATGGTATGCTGGAAGGGCCTTCTTTTGACCTTTATAAAAATTTGCAAAATACTTTCGATGCTATTGATATCACTGTCAGCGGAGGCATCAGTTCTATGGCTGATATTGAGAAATTGGAAGAGATGGGACTTAGAAAAGTAATCATCGGTAAGGCTATTTACGAAAATCGAATAACTCTAAAAGACTTGGAACAATGGTTGCTAAAAGGATAATACCATGCTTGGATGTTAAGGATTCCTGCACAGTCAAAGGTGTAAACTTTGTGGGTTTGCGCGATGCGGGAGATGCTGTCGAGCTTGAACATCGATACAGCCTCGAAGGTGCTGATGAATTGGTTTATTTGGACATAAGTGCAACCCAAGAAGGGCGCAGTACTTTTTGCTCTTTAGTGGAAAAAATAGCTTTGACCATCAATATTCCTTTCACAGTAGGTGGGGGTATCAGCACTCTTGAAGATGCAGCCAGATTATTGGACGCCGGAGCCGACAAAATTAGTGTTAACAGCGCTGCAATTCGCAATCCTCAACTCATTAGTGACATAGCTTCCAAGTATGGAAGTCAATTTGTTGTTATTGCAATAGATGCCAGACAGATTGATGGCCGATGGATGGCTACAACTCATGGTGGAAAAGTTCCAACCGACAAAGAATTATTATCTTGGGCTTATGAAGCCCAGGAACGAGGTGCTGGTGAGTTGCTGTTTACATCAATGGATCATGATGGTACAAAAGCAGGCTATCCCTTGGCTACATATAAGGCCTTGAATGAGAAGTTGAAAATCCCGGTTATTGCCTCAGGAGGTGCGGGCTGTGTGAAAGATATTGCGGATGTTCTGAGCGAAGGTTGTGCAGATGCCGCCCTTGCTGCAAGCATTTTTCATTTTGGAGAGATAGCAATTCCAGACTTAAAAATAGAACTAAATAAATTAAATATTCCAGTAAGATTATGACTTTTGATGATTTTAAACTTGATAAATGTGCCGATGGCTTATTGCC
>JAAZCF010000042.1 GCA_012513425.1 Bacteroidales bacterium | reverse complement strand
TCCATTCCTTTCGTCTGGAAGATAACCAATCCAAAGACTCCTACCAATGAGAGTAGCACGGCCAGTAAACTCAAGATAGCGATTAAGAGCCCCTGGTTAAAACTTTTTTGGTAGAGGATGTTCAACGAATCGTCCACAAAGCTAATATCGATCGGATATCCAGGGTTGAGTTCTTGGGCTATGTCTCTAATCTGAGACATAATGGATGCTGCTTCCGCGGTAGCTACTTTTACATAAGCATAATTACCAGGAAACATAGGTCGGTACTGGCTTCTGTTGGCGGTCCATAAGGCTAATGGACGGATGCTTTTATAGAGCGACTCGTAGTGCACGTCTTCCATGATGCCAATGATTTCTACCGGAGTAGAGTTGTCGTAGATGTATTTTCCTACTAAGGCCGCCATGTCGGGAACTTCTTCAGGGGAAAACCAGCTGCGTATTTCTTTGGCCGCTGTAGTATTAATCAGGCATACAGCTCTTGGGTTATTTTCATATTGATCCGATTCTCTAAAATTGCGCCCTTCGATAATGTTTATCCCCATCATTTCAGGAAAATTGGAAGACACACCAAACCAACTCATATATGAATGATGGTCTTCCACGTTGTATCCAATTAACGAACGCGTTTGGTCCGTGATAAACTGAAATTGACAAATAGAAATGTCTTTGACTCCAGAAATGTCTTTGACTTGGTTACAGAAGGTCTCGCTTTGTGTAAGGCTCGTACCCATACTCAATTTTACTTCCAATACATTTTCTTTGTCAAAACCTAAAGCTGCGTTTTCAATGAAGCGGTTTTGAATCATGACAAACAAGGAAGCTACAATAAGGGAAATAGAGATGGCAAATTGAAATACTAAGAGGCCTTTACGTATGAATTTTGCTCTATAACTGAGCGCAAAGGTGCCATTTAGAGCCATCAAAGCTGGGAATGAGGTAATATACCAAGCCGGATATATGCCGGCCATAAGACTACCTAATAGAGCTGCAATAAAAGACCAAATAAAAACTGTTTGGTTGCCTGCCAGCGTAAGAGGATGTCCTACTAGAGAAACCAATAGGGGTTCATTTCGTACAAGAATGAAAAGGCCAATGGCTAATAGATATGCCAAGAAGGTCACCACCATGGACTCTAACAGTAGATTTTTACGTAAAGCAGCCTGAGTGCCTCCAAGTACTTTACGCAGGGTAATGGACTTGGCACGGACCGGAGCCAATGCTACTGAAAAGTTGACGTAATTTACGAGTGCAATACCTATAATGAGGATGGCTATAAACAACAAGATGTCTGTGCGTAAGCGATTTCCGGTAAGAGCAGAGTCTGATCTTGCTTGCTCTCCAAAGTAGAGATCTTTAATGGGACGAATTCTCAAATCTTTAATTGCCACTCTGTCGAGCAATTCCTTATTATTTGCAACAAATTGCTCCAACATTTGCTCACCTTCTTGGTAAGATTTAATCTTAGCGAAACAATAATAAGAACCAGTACTCCAGTCATTCATTTGTTCGTTAGGGAGAATTGGCAGATAAATAGCATTCTCAACACGGGTGTTTTCCGGAAAATCTTTGAATACTCCTCCAATGATAAAAGGTGCCGTTAAATCTATTGACTCCGGCAAAAAAGCAGAATGTAATAATTGAGAAGGAACTCCCTTAAATTCAGATATATACAAAGGACGGCCAATGGGGTCTTCGTTTCCAAAAAACTTATTAGCCATTGATTCAGATATCAATGTTCCGGTTGGAGTATCTAAACAAGCAAAGTCTCCAGATACTAATTCAAAGCCAAAAACTTGAGTATATTGGGGAGTGATTCGGCAAATAGTTTCAATGTAGCCTGGAATATCTTCTGAGAGACTATTGGTCACACCAAGTCCATAAGCAAGCGATGAACTGAGCCCGTAGGCCTCTACTTGAGGCGAATTTGCCAAAAGGGTTTCAATAGTGGGACGTGCCCAGTTAGCATCCCAAATGGCATCGTCACGCAAATTTTCAACTTGGTAAATTTGCTCCGAGTCGGGAATCTGGCCGTCATAGCCATACTCGCCGTGAACGTGGATGCAAATGAGTATAAACGCAAAAAAAGCAAATGAAAGCCCGAGCAGATTGACTACTGTGGCGACTCTATAGTGAGAGAAGGTTGCAAGCAGATTTTTAAACATACTTCTCAGAAAAGCTATTTTTGTGCCAGATTACTTAAGTAAAAGATATTCAGATAGATATCAATCTAAGCACAATTTCGAATTGTCCATTTTTAAGACAATAGATGTATGATTAATTGACAACCAAGTTAGTAAAATGCACAGATCTGCTTGCCAACTGTTAGGGGATTACTTGCTATCTTGCAGAGCGGCGAGGATTTGCGCGGCATGGCTGGAAGTATTAATCTGTTTGGGATTGAATATTTTTTCGATGATTCCCTCTTTGTTGATAATGAATGTGGTGCGAAGTGTACCCATATATTTTCGCCCATACATACTTTTCTCTGCCCAAACACCGAAATGCTCAACCAGAGTGTGCTCTGTGTCAGTTATCAAAGAGAAAGGAAGATCATTTTTGGCAATGAACTTTTTGTGTGATGCAGCATCGTCTACGCTTACTCCGACGACTGCTATCCCACGTTTGCGCAGCTCTTCGTATCCATCTCTAAATGAACAGGCCTCAGCTGTGCATCCTGAAGTGGAATCCTTAGGGTAGAAATAAAGAACAAGAAATTGTCCTGCAAAGTCGCTCAATCTGATTTGTTGACCATTCTGGTCGTACCCCAGCAATTCAGGGGCTTTTGTGCCAATAAGTTCCATATTCTATATATTTAGTTGTCAGTGTGAGCGAATATACAATTAATTATCGACTTCTTGCTGTTGCCGGCTGTACATTTTTTGGATTAGAAATTCAAAGCAAATGAGAATCCAGCTATAGGTCGGAATGAATTGCCTACCTTGACAAAATTTACAGACGGATAAAGGTCGATATCCATGGAATATGTTTGTCTCAAATCCTGTTCATACATATTTTTGACTCGTGCAATTCTCACAGCATCAACAACACTCCAAATGTTTAGACCAACAGCAGCGGCATAACAGGCAACAGCAAATCCTTGAGTAACTTCGGAAGCATCTTCATAGCAATTGGATTGTGCAAAAGACATAAGTGCAACATTTCCAAAGAATGTTGCTAAACAGCGTCCCCACTCTCCATTAATACATTGTCCAAGTCCCGGTATTAACGCAGAAGCAACACCAGTCCATGCAGGACTATATCTATCTGTAAACGAGCGAGTATAATCTCTGTGATAATAAAGAGTATGGAGCTCTCTATATTTCATATTGGGTCTTAGATTTTGAACAGGTTCTCTGTTATAGTAATAATTATCCCAAATAGATTCTTGATTAAAAACCTCATTCCTGCCGGATTCATAACGAATCAACAATATGTCTGTTTTTTTAATAATATATGTTACACCATCAGGTTCATCATATAACTTGTACTTGACTTCATTAGGAGTAATTTCAAGAACCTTAGCAAAAATATCCCCGCCATCCTTTGTGGTTACGAGGTCTTGAGCTTGAGCCATGGCTGATGTAGCCATAACAG
>JAAZCF010000006.1 GCA_012513425.1 Bacteroidales bacterium | reverse complement strand
CTCTTAGTGGCATGTACACTGGCACCACCGAGTTGTTCTTGAGTTACTTTCTCACCAAGAACCTGTTCAACTACTGCAGGGCCTGTGAGGAACATATAACTAGTGTTCTTGCACATGATAGTGAAGTCTGTCAATGCTGGTGAATAAACTGCACCACCTGCGCATGGACCAAGGATAGCACTAATCTGAGGAACTACACCTGAAGCAAGAATATTACGTTCGAAAATTTCTGAATAACCAGCAAGTGCATTTACACCTTCTTGAATACGAGCTCCACCAGAGTCATTAAGACCAATTACAGGAGCTCCAACTTTCATTGCCTGATCCATTACTTTGCATACCTTCAAAGCGAGGGTTTCAGAAAGAGAACCAGCATGAACTGTAAAATCTTGAGCAAAAACATAAACTAAACGACCATTTACTGTACCATAACCGGTAACGATACCATCTCCAAGGAATTGTTTTTTCTCCATTCCAAAATTGGTGCAGCGATGCTCCATAAACATGTCGAATTCTTCAAAGCTTCCTTCATCAAGGAGCATTGCGATTCTTTCACGAGCAGTATATTTACCTTTTTCGTGCTGCGCATCAATACGGGCCTGACCACCACCAAGGCGAGCTTTATCTCTAAGAGATATGAGGCCTTTGACTTTTTCGAGTTGTTGACTCATTTCTATTATTATTTATATGTTAATTAATTTTCGTTGGGATTCTCGCATATTTCTGTGAGGACACTCATAGTTGATTTTGGATGAAGGAAAGCAATATTCAAACCTTCTGCACCTTTACGAGGAGCCTTGTCTATTAGTTGTATACCTTTTTCAGAAGCGTCCGCAAGAGCTGCAGCCACATCGTCAGTTTTGAAAGCAATGTGATGAATACCACCGCGACCACCATTTTTTTCTATAAATTTGGCTATCGCACTTTCAGGAGATGTTGGTTCAAGAAGTTCAAGCTTAACTTCACCTATTTGGAAAAAAGCTGTTTTAACTTTCTGATCTGCTACTTCTTCGATAGCGAAGCATTTAAGGCCAAGGACATTTTCGTAATAAGGAATAGCTTCCTCCAAGGAAGGAGTAGCTATACCAAGATGCTCAATCTGAGATAGTTTCATAATATGATAAAAAATTATTTAATATTGTGTACAAAAATAACGATATAGACATTTTAAGCCGCGCAAAATTAAATAAATTAATACTTAAATAAAAAAAAAGCCGCCCTAAAAGGCGACTTTTTATAAACTAATTTTGAACACAATCAGATAATTACATTTCCATATTGTGATATACATTCTGAACATCCTCGTCTTCCTCAATCAGTTCAAGTAACTTTTCAACAGAAGCTTGGTTCTCTGGAGAAAGCTTTTTGATATCAGTATTAGGAAAACGTTCGAAGCTTGCTGACATAATTTCAAAATTATTACTTTCCAGATATTGCTGAATTTTGTTCATGGCAGTGAACTCGCCATAAATCATGATTACTTTTGGATCATCCTCTTCATCCTCATTTCCGCCATCGCGGAAAATTTCCTCAACACCATAATCAATAAGTTCAAGCTCCAATTCTTCCAAATCAATATCATCACGATCTTCGATTTTGAAAACGGATTTGCGATCAAACATAAACTCTACACTTCCAGATGTGCCGAGCGCGCCACCAAACTTATTAAAATAACTGCGAATATTGGCTACTGTGCGATTGCTATTGTCTGTAGCTGTTTCCACCAAAATGGCGATGCCGTGAGGGCCATAACCTTCGTATACGATTTCTTTATAATCGCTTTGATCTTTGTCAGTTGCCTTTTTGATAGCCCTTTCGATATTATCCTTAGGCATGTTCTCTGCGCGTGCTGTCGTGATGAGGGCTCTCAAACGTGGGTTACCGGTAACATCTGATCCCCCTTGCTTTACTGCAATTGTAATTTCTTTACCGATTTTGGTAAAAGTCTTGGCCATGTGGCCCCAACGTTTAAACTTTCTTTCTTTACGAAATTCAAATGCTCTTCCCATTGGTAAAAATTATTTTATGCGATAGATATATTTGTCAATATCCATACCTTCAAGGCTTTGTGGATATTTGTCAGAAATTGCTTGATAATATTCCAAGGCTTTTGCATTATTGCCCATTTCCTCAGCTGTGATGCCGGCTTTAAGCATATAAGTAGCAGCCAACACATTGTCTGATTTGGCGATTGCTTTGTCATAATATGATATTGCTGTTGCAAGGTCATTTGTGCCTACGTAAGCGTCACCCAAGCAGGCAAGAGCTCTTGCTGCAAGGATATCATCTTTCCCTTTGTATTTTTTTAGGTAAGTAATTGCACTTTCGTAGTTCTTGAGCTGAAGCTCGCAAACACCAGCATAGAAATATACAGCTTTACCGGCTTTTGCACCATATTGGGCAATAAGGTCTGCAAAGCCAAGCGATGTACCATCGCCATTAAGAGCCGACTCATAATCAGCTGCAATGAAATACTCTTCTGCTGGGAAAGTTTCTGCTTGTGCAGATGCTTTTGCTGGTTTTATAACCCAATTTGACACTGCGATGAAAACAGCAACTACAGCGACAACAGCGATAAGAATCCAAGTGAGAACTTTACCGTTATTTTTCAAAAACTCTTCTGTGCTTGTGATAGCTTGTCCTGCTGCCTGTCCTTTTTCTGTAGGTTTTTGATTTGTTTTAGCCATTATATTAAATTTTTTATATTGTCGTTAATTAAGAAACGCAAAATTACAATAAAAAAGCAAAACGCAAAGATTATTTTTTACTTTCATTTTTTCTTCCCAAATTGCGCTGAAAAATAAACATAATTTATAGCTACATTACTTACAAGAAATGAAAAACACAATAATTTCGTTTTTTACTCTACTTGCATGCCTGGCGATTTTTGCGGCATGTACTCAAAAAGGGCCAAAGCCCGCTTACCCATTTAATGATCCATCTTTGACCACTGAAGAGCGTGTTAATGACCTACTAAGTCGACTTACCACTGAAGAAAAAGTTTCAATGATGATGAATACTTCAGTCGCCATTGACCGCCTCGGCATTCCGGCTTACGATTGGTGGAACGAATCCCTTCACGGCATTGCTAGAGCCGGCCTTGCTACTGTATTTCCACAAGCTATCGGTCTTGCCGCCACTTTTGACGATGAATTGAACTACCAAACTTTCTCAATTGCTTCTGATGAAGCTCGTGCAAAATATAACGATTTTATAGCCCAAGATGTTCGCAGGCAATATTCCGGCCTCACATTTTGGACACCTAACATTAATATTTTCCGCGACCCACGCTGGGGACGCGGCCAAGAGACTTATGGAGAAGACCCCTATCTCACTACAAGAATGGGTGTTGCTGTTGTAAAAGGTCTCCAGGGAGATAATCCTGATTTTTTCAAGACTCATGCCTGCGCCAAGCACTATGCTGTTCACAGCGGTCCAGAACCTCTACGCCACTCTTTTGACGTAACAGTCAGTCCTACTGATCTTTGGGAAACGTACCTTCCTGCTTTCAAATCGCTCGTAATGGAGGCCAACGTTCAAGAAGTTATGTGCGCCTACAATGCTTTTGAAGGCGACCCTTGCTGTGGTAGCGAAAAGTTATTGATTGATATTCTTCGCAACAAATGGGGCTTTGAAGGTCTTGTTGTCACCGACTGTGGCGCTGTGG
>JAAZCF010000041.1 GCA_012513425.1 Bacteroidales bacterium | reverse complement strand
TCTGAAGTGGCTTCGTTGAAAGTGTCATCGACGGACAATTCTTCAGGTAATAATGGGGTTGTATGCGTCACAAAACTTTCCTGGGGCGATTCAATCTGTTGCGTAGAAATCTTCAGGCTGTCCTGGTTGGAAATCTCTTGAGCATGAAGGATTGATTGACCCATTAAAATCAATGCAATAAGAGATACTACTCTTCGTTTTGTGCGTAACAATTTCATACTACCCCCACAGCTTTACAAAATCCGTGCAAGATAAGAATTCTATTCCAATAGTCTTCCAGCTGCGGCTTGATTATGTACATTTTATCAAAATGATTTCTGCAGCGCAAAATACATCTTTATGAAGTTGATTACTTCTATCATTAACCCTGTTCATGGCTAATCCGTGTCGGTTCAAATTATCAGGTCGCTGAGAATTAATGTTGAAATAATTAATCACTTGCTATCATTTCTCTGATTCTTTCATTGATTTTGTCGGCCAACCATTTTGGGAATATGACTTTGGCGTCAGGGCTCATGCTTACCAATTCGTTGATGAAGTCATTGGTTGGGCGGAGGAAGTATTGAAAGATGCAGTGGGCGTCGACTGTCTCTATTTCTTGTTGCGAGTGGTGAAGCGGCAGGGAACGAAGATAATTGCATGTGACTCCATCCACGCGCAGTTTGATGATTTCCGGCTTGACACTTGAGTCGGTGAAAACACCATAGTATTCGCTGAAATATGCTTCGCAGTCGAATTTTTCCGGCATTCGGAAGCTGAGTTTTGTTAGGTGGCAGTCGGTAATACGGTCGAGTGCATAGACTCTGACTTCATCTATTTCAATGCTGTGGCCGAGCAGATACCATCTTTGGTGGAATAACTTCAGGCAATATGGCTCCACTCGGAATGTATTTTCGGCATTGCTCCAAAAACCCTTGTGGGAAACTTCCAGGACATTTCCTTGCTGCATCGCATCAAGAATCAGTGTTAAATAGTTCATTCCGGAAGGAATGTCTTCCAGCAGAATGCGGTTTCGTATATTTTTGCTTTCACTGAGGCTGTTCGATACAGACATGGTTCCAAGCAGCCATCTGCGGAGATTACCTTTTTCAATATCATCATTGTTCTCGATGTAATACTTGAAACCATCGTGCTTGTCACATTCTATGTTGATATCAAACATTTGCTCAATGGCTTTGCGGTGGTCATGGAAGGTCCTCAGCGGGAGGTTTGATTTGTCATTGTTCCAATAGGAGTTTCTCCATTTGTTTGCTATTTCTTCAAAAGTAATTTTCCCGGCTGAATAGACAATATTCGCCAGCCAGATGTAGCGGTTGAATAATTCGCTCGTGCTTGTCTTTGAGGTTGCCATATATTTATTTTTTCACGAAGATAGTAAATTATTTAATCTATGCGTGAGTTTCGCACAATCACACTCTATTTTTGTGTTATAAATCAATAACCAATTAATTTTAATGATTATGGAATCAAAAAGAATCACCCTTTTAAACAGTAAACTTGCAGGTTTTTCTCACTATGACGGCCCTTTGGCTTGGCCTCAGCTGCAAGTCGGCTCACAACTCACTCCGGTTACTGAAGACAACAAGTATGACCCAAATGCTGTGGCTCTTTATTTCGCAGACTACAAACTTGGATACATTCCTCGCGAAAACAACGAGATTATCTTTCAGTTCTTAGACATGGGATGGGCAGAGGTATTTGATGTCCGCATATCAAGAATGTCACGAGAAGAGCATCCTGAACGTCAGGTGGACATTTCTGTCGGTATCTGTAGAAAGCCTACTGCGCAGGGAAAATAGCTTTGGCCAATCTTTTTTAATCATATTTTGACGAAAATAATCAGAGTATTTTCAAGGCTATAATCGCGCAGGCCTCGGCATCTGCCAGAGCATTGTGGTGATTAATGAGGTTGTAGCCACAGGCAGCCGCGACGATGTGAAGCTGATGATTCTCGAGGGTGCGGCCGAAATGCGCACGCGAAGCAGCCAGAGTGTCATAGAACTCGTAATCAGGATAATCCATCTGGTAGACCTGGAATACTGCTTTTAAGCAGCCTTTATCAAAGCAGGCATTGTGGGCAACAAGGGGCAGACCCTCAATTTTCGGTGCAATCTGCTTCCAGACTTTGGAGAATACGGGTGCATCGGCTGTGTCTTCTTCGGTGATGCCATGGACATTGCTGCAGAACCATTTGTAATAGCAGGGCTCGGGGTTGATCAGAGAATAGAATCTATCAACTATCTGCCCGTTTTTGACAACAACCACCCCGACGCTGCAGACGCTGCTGGGACATTCATTGGCAGTCTCGAAATCTATAGCAGCAAAACATCCTGCAAGGCTTTTGAGGTCGTGGCTTGTCTTGCGGGCCTTATCCTTTTCCTGCTGCCGCCTTGATTTTGAACTTTTGCTGGATATTTCTGTTTCTTCCATAATAGAGTTGATCTGCCCTGCAAAGCGTCAGTATCCCCGTAAGTGTTAAATGGATGTAGGTCTCTTTCCTGAAATTATCTGCTCTGCCAAAGGATCTTCGATGTATCTCTGAATGGCTCTCTTAAGTGGACGTGCGCCGTATTCAGGATCATACCCTTGTTCACACAGCAATTTCTTGGTTTCCGGCTTAACTTTCACTTTGTAGCCCAAAGCTTTCATGCGGCCTAGCAACTCTTCAAGCTCAATATCACAAATGGCAGCGATATCTTCTTCTGTCAACGAATTAAACAGAATTCTATCGTCAATTCTATTTAAAAACTCAGGAGTAAACTTCTTTGCCAACGCTTTTTCAATAATATAAGCGTTGCGTTGCTGGCGATTGGCGTTATTGGTTTGGAAGCCAATGCCGGTGCCAAAATCTTTGAGCTCGCGACTGCCGATATTTGATGTCATTATCAAAATGGTGTTGCGGAAATCTATATGCCTGCCGGCACTGTCTGTCAGACGACCTTCATCCAACACTTGCAGCAAGATGTTGAAAATGTCGCTGTGTGCCTTCTCTATCTCATCTAAAAGAACCACAGAGTAAGGTTTGCGACGAACTCTTTCGCTCAGCTGTCCCCCTTCGTTGTATCCGACATAGCCCGGAGGCGCTCCGATAAGGGCGCTTACTGAGAATTTCTCCATATATTCGCTCATATCTATGCGAATTAAATTGTCATCGCTGTCAAACATATATTCAGCCAATTTCTTAGCCAATTGAGTCTTGCCGACACCGGTAGGGCCTAGAAAAATGAAGGTTCCTATTGGCTTGTTTGGATCACGCAGGCCTGCTCTATTGCGCTGAATGGCTTTCACTACCTTTTCAACGGCCTCATCTTGGCCTATTATCTTTGTTTTCAAGCGCTTGCCCATCTGAATGAGTTTATCTGTCTCTGCCTCGGAAATCTTGCTGACAGGAACATTGCTCATCATTGAGATAACACTGGCAATGTCATGTTCAGAGACTACAGGCACTACTTTTTCTGCCTCAAGAGGCATGGCAATGGCCTTTTGCTCATTTTGAAGAGCCAGCTCCTGTTTGCGAAGCTCAGCAGCAGCATTGAAATCCTCATTTTTGGCGGCTTTTCGCTTGCTCTCGCGGAGTTTGTCCAGCTTTTTATTAACCATGCTGACATCAGCTGAAGGAGCCATCACACTATAGCGAGCAGCAGCTTCATCCATAGCATCAATAGCCTTGTCAGGCTGACTGCGATCATTTATATATCTGTTGGAAAGCACGACACAAGCAGTCAGAGCCTCAGGAGAAAACTTCACCTTGTGGAATTCTTCGTATTTAGACTGAAGAGTCTTCAAAATAAGGAGGGTCTGGTCGAAGTTAGTCTGGTCGACGATAACCTTTTGAAAACGACGTTCCAAGGCTCCATCTTTCTCAATAACTTCGCGATATTCATCAAGTGTTGTGGCGCCGATGCATTGAATCTCTCCTCGCGCAAGGGCAGGTTTGAGGATATTTGCTGCATCAAGACTACTGGCAGGGCCTCCTGCAC
>JAAZCF010000040.1 GCA_012513425.1 Bacteroidales bacterium | reverse complement strand
GGCTTGAGTTGATTTACCATAGGGATAACGACAGCAGCGGAAGTGCCTCCAAGGGCAGCACCCAAAAAACAGCTCTGAATGACATTCAATTTTAACATTAAAAGGCCCAAAATAACACCAATAGCCATCATTACTATGAAATTAAGCACCGTGATGAAGGATGCCGGGCCTATGGAACGGTACAAAGTCTTGAGATCTAAAGAAGTACCGCTCTGGAAAAGAATACAAATGAGAGTGACAGTAGTAAATACACTGCCAACCTTTCCTAAGTCGGAAGGTGATACCCATCCAAAGATGGGACCCACCAACAGACCGCTTATCATCAAGAGTAACACATTTGGTATGCGTGTTTTTGAAAAAGCTGAGTTAAAGATATGGGAACAGAAAATCAAAGCTCCCAACGCGATAAGAACAATAGATATTTCCATAGTAAATTCAATTTATACAAATATACTTTTTTTCTTTTCTTGAAGAATAATAAACGAGGCTATTCTCTTTTGGAAAGATAGCCTCGCTAAATTTAATTAATTATTTATGGTCTAGAAGCCACCGAATCCGCCACCTTGGCGTCTTTCTTCTTGTTGTTTCTGCCAAGCTTTAAATTGCTCGTCAGTCAAGATATTCTTGAATTCTTTTTCGCGGGCTTGTTGTCTTTTTTCCATATCAGCCATCATAGTTTCCATTTCTTCTTGAGATGGCATTCCACCTGACATATCAGGCATTTTCTGGTTTTTCATTTCTTCAGACAGATACTTGAGAATCTTTTCATACTGAGCATCGTTCAGTTTGAGTTGATCTTTCATGTTGTCAGCCATCATTTTTGAGATTTGAGCAGGGTCGAAGTTGCCGCCTGGCTGAGCTTTGGCTTGAATTGATGATGTAGTTAGCGCTGCAACAGCAATAACTAAGGTAAGTAATAAGCGTTTCATGATTTTTAGAAAATTGGTTTTTAATTATCAAATCAAAATTAAATTATTTCAATCGCAAAAGCAACTATCTTTGTATAAAAATAGAAAAAATAATGAAAATAGTTCTTTCGATTGTTGCTGCTTTATTATTGGCATGCTTTGCATCGACTGATGAAGGAATGTGGCAACCTTCATATGCAGACCGACGCTTGATTGATATTATTATCGACCGAGTGTGGGAAGGAACTATTAGTGATGTGGTATTGGTTTCATAAGGCAATGACAGAAAAGAGTTTAGATAAGGGGACAATTGAAGCTCTTCATGATTTGATAAATTGTGAAGGACAAGGCTTGTTTGATATGCCCCAATACCAGATAGTAGCAGGGTGTGATGAAGCTGGGCGCGGACCTTTAGCCGGTGCAGTATTTGCCGCAGCAGTAGATATGCCCGAAAATTTTCGCCACCAATGGCTTACCGACAGTAAACAGCTTTCAGCCAAAAAAAGAGAAGATTTGCGTCCCATTATTGAGAAAAATGCAGTTGCCTGGGCTGTGGCAAGTGTGTCAGCGGCTGAAATAGACCAAATTAACATTCTTCAGGCTTCAATGAAAGCCATGCGTTTGGCAGTTGCTAAGTTGAAGATTGAACCCCAATTGCTGTTGATTGATGGTAATAAATTTATTGAGTATAAAACAGAGGATGGAAGAGTAATTCCTCACATCTGTGTAGTGAAAGGAGATGCAAAAATTCCTGCCATATCAGCAGCTTCAATTCTTGCAAAAAGCTACCGTGACGAATATATGAGGCGGTTAGCACAGGAGTGTCCAGGTTATGGATGGGAACACAATATGGCATATCCAACAAAAGAACATTATGAAGCAATTACTCGTTTGGGGATAACGAAATATCATAGAATCAGTTTCTTGAAAAACATTCATTCTTAAGTAGTATCTTTGCGGCGTAAAACCCATTTGAGATGAAACAAGAAATAATACTGTTCAAAATTTCCGGTGACGATCGTCCTGGATTGACTTCTGTTCTCACCGGTATAATTGCCGAAGGTGGAGCAACTATTTTGGATATTGCTCAGAGTGACATACATAGTACTCTCAGCCTTGGAATTCTTTTCCTCAGCGACAATGCCGGAGTAATCATAAAAGAACTTCTATTTGCTGCAAATAAGATGGGAGTCAATGCTCGTTTTGACCCGGTAGATGAAGATAATTACAATGCTTGGGTAGCCCGCCAAGGCAAAGATCGGTTTATAGTAACTCTGTTGGGACCTGATATTTCCGCTCCTCTCATTTCAAAAGTGTCTGGCTTCATTGCTACTCAAGGTTTAAATATTGATGCTATTACGCGGCTCACTGGTCGTATGCCTCTCAATGGGGAAAATGCCAAAACAAAAGCATGTGTTGAGTTGTCTGTTCGCGGTACGCCGATAGATAAAAATGCAATTCATTCTGAATTCGTGAAGCTGTCTCGCAATATGGGCTACGATATCTCTTTTCAAGAAGACAATCTTTATCGTCGTAATCGTCGTCTTATCTGTTTTGATATGGACTCAACTCTTATCAAGACTGAATGTATTGATCAACTTGCCGAGAGAGCAGGAGTTGGTGACAAGGTCAAAGCAATTACTGAAAGAGCTATGAAAGGGGAGATTGATTTTAGTGAAAGTTTTGCCCGCAGGGTTGCCCTTCTCAAAGGATTGAATGCTTCAGTGATGAAAGAGATAGCAGAAAATCTGCCATTGATGGATGGAGCAGACAGATTGTTGAATACTCTGAAGAAATATGGTTACAAGGTGGCTATTCTCTCCGGAGGTTTTACATTTTTTTGTGACTATATCAAGCGCCGTTTCAACTTGGACTATGTCTATGCT
>JAAZCF010000039.1 GCA_012513425.1 Bacteroidales bacterium | reverse complement strand
TAGCAATTGTCAAAGATGTGGTCTTCTGCGGCAAAGATTTCAAAATTGAAATTTGGGCCAAAGAAAAGTTTGATGAAAATGGCATTACTCAAGACGAATTTGTAAATCTTGCCGAGAAAATTCTTGGATAAAAATAGTTAAAGCCTATGTCCGAGTATCATACACCGGTTCTTTTACAAGAGAGTGTATCCTCTCTCTGTATTAAACCCTCAGGGGTTTATGTTGATGCCACTTTCGGTGGAGGTGGACATAGTGCCGAAATTCTCAAATCTCTTGGAACAGATGGCCATTTGATTGCAATGGATCAAGACAGTGAAGCCATCGCAAATGCCCCTAAAAACAAAAAACTGATAGTTGCTCATAGCAACTTTCGTTTTATTCACAATTTCGTGAGATACAATGGATTTGATGGTGTAGATGGAATTTTGGCTGATTTAGGTGTGTCTTCGCATCAGTTCGACACAGGTGAAAGAGGTTTCTCATTTCGTTTCGATGCTGAGTTGGATATGCGTATGAACCCACAAGCCTCAAAAGATGCAAAACAAGTTTTAAATAGTTATAGTTGCGAAGAATTAGAGCATATATTCAAGCTTTATGGAGAGGTTGAGCAAGCAAGGAAAATTGCGACGATGATATGTAAGCACAGAGAGAATGCCCCACTTCGCACCACTGCCGATTTGGGCAATGCACTGGAAGGTGTATTGCCTAAGTTTTCAGAGCATAAGTTTTTAGCAAAGATTTATCAAGCTCTGCGCATTGAAGTCAACGACGAGATGATCGCTTTGGAGAAATTCATGCCTATGGCAATCAAATCTCTCAATAAAGACGGAGTACTTGCCGTTATCACATACCACTCTTTGGAGGATAGAATTGTAAAAAATGCAATAAATGATGCCGTTCGAGAGGGTATCTTGGAAAAAGTCACAAGAAAGCCGATAATTCCTTCCGAGGAGGAGATTGAAAATAACACACGAGCCCGCAGCGCGAAATTGCGAGTAGCTAGAAAATTGTAGCTGATGATATGCCAAAAGCAAGAGTCATATTAGCTAGAGTTATTGATGTCGTCAGCGGTGATATCATTACAAAAAAGGGCCTCTATAAGAGGCTTCCTTTCATTGTTTATGTGTTTTTTCTCATGAATCTGTACATCATTTGGTGCCTTATGGTTGAGGATAAGATGGCTCAAATAAGGAAGAACGATGCCGTGATTGAGGATTTGAAAATAGAATACTACCAAAAAGAGCTCACACTAACGGGACTAAATCAAAAAAGCAAAATAGAAATATTACTTAATAACAATGGC
The DNA here is from genome assembly GCA_012513425.1 of Bacteroidales bacterium. Classification (GTDB taxonomy): domain Bacteria; phylum Bacteroidota; class Bacteroidia; order Bacteroidales; family UBA932; genus Equibacterium. Next base: position 3,543 of record JAAZCF010000039.1, on the reverse strand, counting down.
CTTTACGAATTAAAAGCTCCTCAGAACCCGCCTCAAAGAATATTAGCCAACCATGCAAAATAACATTGTAAGAATTGGTATTGTCTACATTTTGTTTTTCCTCATTGCAGCAGTTGCAGTGGGAAGAATCGTGCAACTACAATTCTTTGATGAAGAAGTAAAAGATAATAAATACCACGCAAAGGTGACTCGTGTTGACGAGACCGAAGCCACAAGAGGTAGTATTTTGGCAAACGATGGCAGATATTTGGCTTTTTCCACACCGGAATATTATGTAGCTATGGACTGCACTGTTCCCATTGACACATTGTTTGACAATAATGTTGAAGCTCTGGCAAAAGCATTGTCAAGTAATTTCAATGAGCGCAGCACAAAAGAATACGTCAATCTGCTTAAGAGTTGCCGCAAAGAGAATAAAAAGTATATCAGACTTCTCAAACAACATGTCAATTACGACACGATGAAATTAATCAGTGAATATCCTATTCTCAACCATGGCAGAGCATTTGGAGGGTTTATTACAGAGAAACTCGACTATAGAGAATATCCATATGGAAGCCTTGCTTTTCGTACACTTGGCCATCTTCAGAACAATCAAGAGAGACCGAAAGTCGGAGTTGAGGCAGCTTTGGACTCAGTGTTGCGTGGCACTAATGGCGCACGTCCTATGAGAAGGATTGAGCAAAATGAATGGATTCAGGATGTGGAGGAGGAAGAAGTTATACCAATAAATGGCATGGATGTTCAGATAACTCTGGATGTCAACATACAAGATATCGCCGAAAAAGCATTGCTTAACAGAATTTCTGGAGTAGAAGAGCTGGAAGCCGGATGTGTAATAGTAATGGAAGTAGCCACAGGTGAAATCAGAGCTATGGTCAATATGGAAAAAAATCCAAATGGTCAGTTTACCGAAACATATAATTATGCTATCGGACGAACCGGCGAGCCAGGCTCAGTATTTAAGGTTGCCACACTTACAACTGCTTTGGAAGATGGGTTTGTAACTCTCGACACAAAGCAGAATGCTGAAGTCAACTGGTACTATGACAAAGCAAAGCGATACTTTACAGATGACTATCTGAAAAATTACACTACGATCACAGTTAGAAAAGGCCTTGAAATATCTTCAAACAATGTATTCCGCAGAATTGCCGCTGAGTATTACTCAAACAATGCTCAGTCTTTTGTAGATAAGCTCAATAACGATCGCAAGATATCATATAATTACGATTTTGATCTTCCAGGACTTGGAAAGGCAACGATAAGAGACCCCAAAGATAAATTATGGAGCCCAGCTGACCTTCCCCAAATAGGGATGGGTTATGCTGTAGAACTTACTCCTCTGCATATTATTACCTACTACAATGCTATTGCAAACAACGGTATCATGGTAAAACCACATATCTTCAAAAACTTTCAACGGAATGGAGCGATTGTTAAAGAATTTGGAGTTGAAAAAATTGGTAAAATCTGTTCAAAAGCAACTGCTGATACTGTAAAAGCAGCATTGAGAGGAGTAGTCACCGGACCTAATGGCACTGCAAGAACTGCAATGAAAGATTGTAAGGTTGCTGTTGCAGGAAAGACAGGCACAGCCAGAGTATCTTTACCAAGCGGAGGTTATGTAGATGCAAGTGGTCGCAGAAAGCATCAAGGATCGTTTGTTGGCTTTTTCCCATACGACAATCCTAAATACACTGTCATTGTTGTGATTTGGTCTAAAATTTCATCAAAGAACTTCTATGGCGGCACATGGGGTGGTCCGGTAGCTTGTGAAATTGCAAATAACATATATGCATCATCTCCCAAATGGAATGACCAGATTACTGCCAGGAATGAAATGCCAAACATAGAAAACTATGTAGATAATGATGCCGCAAATGACACTATTGTCGGCATACCTCAAGTAATTGGAATGGGATTAAGAGATGCAATATATGCATTGGAAAGCAGAGGATATAAAGTAAAAAGTAACGGCTCAGGCTGTGTTGTAGAGCAAAATCCACTGCCAGGAACACTAATTGACAGTGAATCACAGATAGTATATATAGTTTTAAATAATTAATTATGAAACTTTCAGACATATTGGTAGGAATCGGACAGACAAACTTTCAAGGAGATTATTCCATTGAAATCGAATCTATTTGTTTTGACTCAAGAGAGTGCAAAAAAGGCTCTTTGTTTGTTGCTGTTGATGGTAATCAGGCCGATGGCCATTTGTATATTTCAAAAGCCATAGAAAACGGTGCATCTGCAATCATATATCAAAATCCTGATTATGAAGCCGCCGCATCTATTGTCACTGAAGTTAGAGTTGCCGATTCCAGAGCCGCTTTAGCTCAAGCTGCAGCTCAGTTTTATGATAACCCATCGCACAAACTACATCTCGTTGCTGTAATTGGTACAAATGGCAAAACCACCACAGCGACGCTGTTATACGAATTATTTACCCAACTTGGTTACAATTGCGGTCTCATATCTACTATCGCTAATTATATCGGTCGTAAAGAATTTCACACTGAGCATACCACACCTGACCCTGTAAGTCTTAATAATTTAATAGCCAAAATGGTCAAAGATGGTTGTCAGTACTGTTTTATGGAAGTAAGCTCACACTCTATTGATCAAGACAGAGTCAAAGGTTTGCTATTTGCCGGAGGCATTTTCAGTAATATTACTCACGATCACTTGGATTATCATAAAACTTTTGATAATTATTTGCGTTGTAAAAAGAAATTCTTTGATTGTCTGCCTTCTAGTGCTTTTGCTCTTGTAAATATTGATGACAAAAACGGCACTGTTATGATTCAAAATACAGCAGCAAAAATATACACATACTCTTGTCATTCTATAGCAGACTTTCGCTGCCGAATCTTGGACCAAACTATGGAAGGTATGTTATTGAAGATTGATGACACTCAGCTTTGGACCATGTTTATCGGGGCTCACAATGCCCACAATCTGCTTGCTGTATACGGAACAGCGATTTTACTCGGAGCCGAAAAAGAAGAAGTGCTCACGATAATGAGCAAACTCAAAGCTGTTAATGGTAGGTTGGAGTATCTACGAGGTGGCAACAATATCACAGCTGTAGTTGATTACGCCCACACTCCCGATGCTTTGGAAAATGTGCTGAAAACTTTAAAAGAAACGGCAAAAGATGAGTATTTGATTTGTGTATTTGGCTGCGGAGGCAACCGCGATAAAACAAAACGTCCGGAGATGGGAATGATTGCAGGCAAATATGCAGATAGAGTTATTGTCACCAGTGATAATCCTCGCTTTGAAAACCCAAATGACATTATCAATGACATCAAAGCAGGCATGGACACCAAAACCAGAGCAAAGTCTGTGTTTATTGTAGACAGAAAGGAAGCTATACGCTCTGCAATAATGTTTGCACCTCAAGGAGCCGTAATATTGGTAGCCGGAAAAGGGCACGAAGATTATCTGATTATTGGTGATAAAAAGACTCACTTTGATGACAAAGAGGTAATAGCAGAAGTATTTGGAGAACCACAACAATAGTATACAACCATG
>JAAZCF010000038.1 GCA_012513425.1 Bacteroidales bacterium | reverse complement strand
CCCGAAGCATCGAGCGTTCCACCCCAGTATGGTTCAACCATCAAAAGATGACGTTTGGCGTAGTAATCGGCTGCCTTCATTGCAGCTTTCCGATAGGTTTCATTCTTGAAAAGCTTTGATGCAATAGCCAATGGAGCCATGTAGAATCCCTCTGCCGTAGAACGAGGCGACCAATCCGACTTCAAGATGCGTGAAGAAGCCACATCGCAAGTTTTTTTCAGGAACTCTTCCCACTTCGTCGTATCATATCTTTTGTTCTTCTGGGCTGCTTCAATGGCTTTTGCAATGTTGTACATCCCTTGTCCGTCGGAAACAGGGTCTGGATTGGCGTACTTCTTGCCGTTCACATTGTAAACAACCGGAAAACCTTCATCAGAAACGGGATACGTTGACAAGAAATCCAATGATTGTTGCACCATTTTATCGATAGAAGCATCGTTACCAAAGCGCGATTTCAGATTCTGAAGCGAAAAGCCAGGCGAAGCGGCTTGGCCACACCAACCCATTTCAATTTCCGGATTACCGGGTCGATCGTACATGTTGAATCCGGCATATCCATTTCCTTCAACCCAACGAGACTTGGTCAATATAAATTTAGAATCCAGTATTTCTTTATATGACGGCAAATCTTCTGTATAAAATGGTTTGTACATTTCAATCGCATCATAAACCGGTTTCTGGAATGCTGTTCCCTGATTATTAATTGGATACGCATCAAGATAAAATGATTTCTCAATTACTTGATCAGGACTCATTTTGATATAGGTGTTGTCGTATGCTAAATTGCCGCATTGTATCGCTTTGGCAATACTGGGATGGTTGTTGTAGGTGATTGGGCCTGAATAAAGCACCAGTTCAGCATGATCATCAAAGGCTTCAACACCCATAGACCACCAATGATCGAACAGCTTGGCATCACGCAAAGGACTTGGTACCGTATGAATAACAGCACCGAATTTATCAGCCACCGATGATTCCAGACAAGCGAAAGGCATTGGGTAGCGATGATCTTCAAAAATGGCTTTCTCTCCTGCTTTCCCTGAATAACTGGCCACGCAATTGGGCGTATTTTTTGTTCCCGAAGGGTTCCCATAATACACAATCCCCGGCAAAAATGCCTGAAGACCTTTTCCCGTTACATTCCATCGAACCGATAAAGTCAACGAGTCAATGTCGCTTTTTCCTGTCCACTCAAACCGGCGGATACAATGCACCAGTCCCTTTTCATTGCGATAGGCATCGCGAACTTTCATCACCCCTTGTGGCAATACAATTTCTCCTTTTACAATTTGCCAGTCGCCCGATTGTTCCATCGAAACAGGCGATGCATGGTGCCATTGCGCCGGCCATTTATTTTCCCAAGCCGTAGCAACAGACCAAAGACCTTCGTCTGGTGCTGAAATAATAGTTTTTTCACCAAGTTGAAGCTTGGGACGAATTCCGCCATTATCGTCTTTTAGCTTAAAAACCGACTGTGCTGAAACGGTACCTGCAATCAGGTTAAGAATAAATATAAATCGAATAAGTCGTTGCATGATAGTATGTAAGCTAGCCCCTTTTTAAGAGAATTTTTGATTAGACCACTAAGTTAGTGATTTATGTCTACAATGTTAAGATGCATGTACATTCTTTTTCATTGTCCCAATTGTGGAGTTTAATCACATCAATACTGGTTTGATTTAAATTATCATGGCAATGGATTTAGACATGAAGAAAAAACATATATTTGCATGTGTTTTCATGGCTACATATAACATGTGGTTATAAAACATAGGGGGGTGAAGTTGTCATTCAAGCATCATGCAACGCATCAACTTTTTACAAATTTGACAAAAACCAAAGTAATCAGATAAAAAATATGAAGTATAATAGCGAATCATTTATTTTCAGTAGTGAAATTGACTGGCAGCCGGCCGGCGAAGGAATGGAAAGACAAATTATGGGGTACGACGAGCATATTATGCTGGTGAAAGTAAAATTTGAAAAGGGTGCAGTGGGCAATGAACACACCCATTTTCATGCTCAAACGACTTATGTAGCAAGCGGACAGTTTGAATTTGTGATCGATGGCATCAAGAAAATTGTTAAAACCGGAGATGGATTATATATCGCTCCAAATGTCCTTCATGGCACCAAATGTATTGAGCCGGGTATCCTCATTGACTGCTTCAGTCCTATGAGAGAAGATTTTATCAAATAGAAATATCCGAAGAGTTTCATAACGAATTATATGGTTATATCAAATTCATCATCCAGAGTACAATCACAATATTAGGTTTATCGAAGCACAAATTGAATAAGTCGTTGCATGATAGCATGTAAGCTCCCCCCCTTTTAGGAGAATCATTGATGAGACTGCTAAATTAGTGATTTATGTATATTATCGCCCTCATTTCTATTTTTCGGACATCATTCAAATATATTTAACCATGATATTTTTAGAAAGTTAGGTGAAATTGAAAAAGTTAACCAAAACGGTTTATTCATATATTGTTTGTCAATTTCCAAGTTTGTCTTACCTTTGTGCTCGCAATGGTTTCCGATTTGCACTTAATAAGTCGCAATAGGAATTAAAAGGGAATGCCGTGCAATTCGGCAACAGTTCCCGCTGCTGTAAGTCTCAATCTCCAATTTGGAGATGTGATGTTAAAGCACTCTTTGCCACTGGTTTTCAGAACTGGGAAGGCGCTTTAACAGAGACGAGTCAGAAGACCTGCCTTGCTTGTGGGGTTTACAGTCTACGGGTTTATGGACTAAGAATCAACAAATAAGGCATCCCTTTCTGGCTTCGTTTATCTGCTGAAAGTTTATTGCAACGTTTGCTGTAAATCCGAATATTAACTTATTAATATCGGTTTGAAGCGTATGCTAAGGCTTTGCGTAAAATTTCTATCTATTCTTTCACTGCTTGTCATTTGCAGTGAATCTTCCCCTTTATTTGCTCAGGAAAAAGACTCAATTACATCTGCCATACCGTTACACGAAGTAGTGGTTCGTGCTGATAGGTTAAATAGAGAAACAATCCCCGTTCAGGTTTTATCAGGAGAAACACTCAAGAAATTGAGCGTTCATTCCGTAGCTGATGCTGTACGCTATTTTTCAGGCGTACAGGTCAAGGACTATGGTGGTATTGGTGGATTGAAAACCGTTAATATTCGCAGTATGGGCAGCCATCATGTAGGAGTATTCTATGATGGTATTGAATTAGGTAATGCGCAAAATGGTGTTGTGGATTTAGGTCGTTTCTCATTGGACAACATGGAAGCGGTTACACTCTATAATGGTCAGAAAAGTGCATTGTTTCAACCTGCAAAAGACTATGCTTCTGCAAGTGCTGTCTATATGCAAACGCGTAAACCCGAATTCAAAGAGAAGAAACGGTATAATCTAAATTTAGGACTCAAGAGTGGTTCTTTTCATACTGTCAACCCCTCTGTACTATTTGAATATAAGCTAAGTGATCAAGTATCGGCATCATTCAGTTCTTAATTTTTATATACCTCGGGTAAATATAAGTTCTCCTATACCAAGAAAAATGGATATGACACTACCGAGGTTCGTAAAAATGGAGACGTTAGAATGTTCCGTGCTGAAGTTGCCTTCTTCGGGAAGATTAAAAGTGGAGAATGGCGAACTAAAGCCTATTATTATAATTCAGAGCGTGGTTATCCCGGAGCGTCAGTTCGTGAGGAACCTGGAAAGTTCAAGCATCAAGACCGCCAGTGGGATGATAATTTCTTTGTACAAGGTACTTTTCGCAAGCATTTTGGTGGTTGGTATAGCTTGATGCTAAATGGAAAATATGCCTACGATTATTTGCATTATCTTTCTGATCCGAGGAAAGATGTGACGACTATGTATGTAGATAATCACTATAAACAACAAGAAACCTATGCATCTGCCGCACATTTGTTCTCAATCTTTCCTTGGTGGAGTGTATCTCTATCAAACGATTTTCAATGGAATACATTGGATGCTGATTTGGTGGATTTTGTATATCCAAATCGTTACGCTCTATTTTCTGCTCTTTCGACATCAATCGACTTCAACAGATTCAAAATACAAGGAAGTTTACTGCATACATACGTCAAAGACGAAACTCTTACAGCTGGTGCAAATGCTGGGGATAAAAGTGTCATTACCCCCTCACTAATAACCTCTTGGCAACCTTTTAAAAGAGAAGAGTTTCATCTAAGAGCCTTTTATAAACGAGTCTTTCGTATGCCTACGATGAACGACTTGTATTATACCTTTATTGGTAATAAAGACCTTGATCCCGAATATACCAATCAATACAACATCGGAACTACTTACGCTAAAGATTTCAAGCAAGGCTTTTTCAATCGCTTGGAACTACAAGTGGATGCTTATTACAATGAAGTAGAAGATAAAATTATTGCCATGCCTACCTCAAATCAATTCCGCTGGACTATGCTTAACCTTGGTTATGTAGAGATTAGAGGCATGGATGTCGCTATTCAAGGCTCCTTCAGTTTGGGAAAAGTAAATCTTTCTCCCCGCTTGAGTTATACCTATCAGAAAGCTCAGGATTTTACTGACGCTGAGAGTCAATGGTATGGTGGGCAAATTCCTTATATACCTTGGCATAGCGGATCTATAATCGTGAGTGGCTCATACAAGAGTTGGTATTGGAATTACAGTTTTATCTATACGGGAGAACGCTATGAAGCAGTTGCCAATATTCCTGAAAACTATGCCCAACCCTGGTATACACACGATCTGTCTCTTTCAAAGAATTTCTATTTTAAGCCATTCGAGATGAGTGCCACAGCTGAGGTAAATAATATTTTCAATCAACAATACGAGGTGGTGCAATGCTACCCAATGCCCGGTACGAATTTCAAAATTAAACTCAATTTTATATTATGACACAACGCATTTCAATCTTTTGCATGACGCTGTTGCTGCTGATATCTTGTCGCAAAGAGGAACCTATTATTCCATCAACCGACACAGATGTTACACATGGCGCTTCTACCGAAAGTATTAAAGGCTTCTTTTTGCTCAACGAGGGAAATATGGGCAACAATAAAGCTACACTTGACTACTTTGATTACGAAACAGGTATTTACACCAAGAACATCTATGCCGAACGTAATCCGGGCGTAGTGAAAGAGCTTGGTGATGTGGGGAATGACCTGGAAATCTACGGCAATAAACTATATGCCGTCATCAACTGCTCTCACTTCGTGGAGGTGATGAATGTAGAAACAGCCAAACATATCACACAGATATCCATTCCTAACTGTCGATACTTGGCTTTTGACAAAGGGTATGCTTATGTCAGTTCATACGCAGGTCCTGTACAAATAGATCCCAATGCTCGTTTGGGTTATGTGGCTAAGGTGGATACCGCTTCATTGGCAGTAATCGACACTTGCATTGTAGGCTTCCAACCCGAAGAGATGGTCATTAGTGGTAATAAACTCTATGTTGCCAATTCTGGTG
>JAAZCF010000037.1 GCA_012513425.1 Bacteroidales bacterium | reverse complement strand
GAGCAAAGGCTATGCTGCAATCATTATCCAAAACTCTTCAGGATCAGGAAAAGCTACCGATTACAACAGAAGAATTCTATCTAAGCACACGCTTTTAGCTAGCATCAAAATGCCTGTAGATATTTTTATTGGCAAATCTAGTGTAAATACCAACATCTACGTTTTCAAGGTCAACGAAAAGCACCATAAAGATGACACTGTAAAATTTATAGACTTCTCTAATGACGGTTACACTAGAGCAAATAGAAGAAAAGCAAGTAACAATTTAATAGATACTGATCGCGCGAAAGAAAGATATGAAGAGCTAGTTAATTTGGTGCGCTTTGGGAAAGGAAAATTAAATATATTTACCGAAAAAGAGTATTATGAAGGGGCAATAGACCCAGATAATGGCGCAGATTGGAATCAAACTGCTCCAGTAGACACTACTCCAGATTTGCAGGATTTCAGAGGAATTGTGGGTGAGTATTTAGCGTGGGAAATCGGAACACAACTAAAGCACAAAAACAATAATAAATTATCAATACCATCTAGTTTGATGTTGGAAAATGTTGAATGGGGTGAATATGAACTTGGAAATCTTTTTGATATAAGACCGACAAAATATTACAAGTTAAAAAACGAAGAAATCCTAAGCCCAAATGGTACGGTTCCATTGATTTCTAACTCTTCGACAGATAATGGGGTTATGGGATTTTCCAATTTAGATGCAAAAAATACAGGTAATACATTAACTTGCTCTGACACAACAATGGGAGCAGAAACAATGTTTTATCAAGAAAAAGATTTTATTGGGTATTCACACATACAGCATTTAATTCCTAAGTTCGAACCTTTCAATAAATCAATTGCAAAAATGATTATTTCTGCTTGTAGAGTTGTCACATCAAATAAATATGACTACGGCAACAAGTTTAATCGCGAAGCAATGAATAAAACCAAGATTCAACTGCCTACAAAGGACGGTGAAATTGATTTTGATTATATTGAAAAATTTATGGCCGTTATCGAAAAGGATAGAATTCAAGTTTTAGAAGAATATCTAGAGACTAACATTTCGAGTTAGCCAAATTACAGAGAATTAAGACACGTGTTGATAGAAAAACGTATAACAAGTCAATCAACTTCGCGCCTGCGGCGCCGGACGCAGCAAAGCTGCGCCGGTTATTGAAGCGTTATGCATTTGAAGGGAGTCCTATATTGAACTCAATCGCGCAAGGGTTTTCCTTCGCCTTCTTGCTAGTGGGCCCACTCGTATTTGGGCTTCTCGGTAAGCCAACAGAAATGGGGCTATCAATACTAGCCGGGGCACTTTCACTAGCTTTTTCAAACATAGACAAGATCAGTAAATTCAAAGGCGCTGGCTTTGAAGCCGAAATGCGTGAAAAAGTCGGCGCAATAATTGCCAAAGAAGCGGAACCAGAGAAAAGCGATTCAACTCATGGGCTAACAGGCAAGGCGTATGGCCTCGATGAGAGCACGGAAAAGGTTGTTAAGGCTCTAGGGAATTCACAATATACTTGGAGAACAGTCAGCGGAATTGGCCAAGAGTCTGGATTATCAAAGAACGAAATCGCCCGCGCCTTGCATTGGCTAAATCTTAACAACTTGGTAGTCAAAACAGATTCTAAAGCCAATGCCAACTGGGGATTATCCGAAGACGGACGTAATTTATACAACCAAATCGCAGCAACCGCAGTTGCAAACGCATAACAACTGGTTCAAGCCGTTCGCTTCGCTCACTGGGACGGGCTAAAGCCCGCCCCTTAACCAAACGTTATAAGTCTTAATCAGCATGGAGAAAAAATGACAGAATCATGTAGTTGCGGTGACAAAGCTGAAGTCGGTGCAACAGTCGAATTTCAATGTAAGACCTGTGAAAATGTTATAGAGAAATTTACTGTTAAGAAACCTCTTAAAGCAGCTGGTATCGCGGCCATACTAGCTTATGGTGGAAGTCAATTTATAGACTACGCAATCACCGATAATCGTTATCCGTTGGCCGTTGAATACGCAGTTTTGGAAGCGTGCTCAAGCTCATATGAGGAACCATTATCGTATAGCAGTTATGGCTCTAAGAAGAGCTTGTGTCTTTGTGCCCTAGAAGACACTATGAACGAGATTTCATATATACGATATAAGATAAATGAAGAAGGCTTCCTGAAGGCCTTTGAGAAGAATGCAAAGTCATGTAAGTAGCTTGGGATTACCCAAGCTACTTTTTGGTTAATCCCCCAAATAATCGTCGTTGTTTGGATTATGGGCATCTGCCCAGTCATCCATATCCGCATCATTATTTGGATTGTTGATATCTGACCAAAGATCTAGCTCATCGTCAGACATTGTAGAGGTATCAGGCATAAATCCTCCTATTTACTTTTTGGTGGATTGTTGCCTCGACCACTACCAGAAGGATTGCCGGTTTTACTTGGCCCATTAGGTGGTGGTGTTGACCCCGATTGACTTGCAGCGGATTGCGCTCTTGCGGCAAATGATCCTTTTGGAACAGTTCCACCGTTTGCTTTTGCTGTCGCTGACTGAATTCGAGCAGCAGCGGCTTTTGACATTGAGTTTTTAGACATAATTTACTCCAATTGAGTTGAAAATTACTGTCCCCGCTGGGACAGCAATTTAAAGTTAACAGAGGCATAAGAGACAAATGGGGACAGCGGAGCTTCAGGAAGAGATTAAAAGGTTGCTAGGCAAGTTAAAGTGGTCACAAAAAAGGCTTGGCCGTGAATTTTATTACGCAAAACATGATGACGATGACCCTGTTGAAATTAGTCGTTATGAAGAAAAAGCGAAAAAAGACCTTTCAAGACAAAGCACAAGGCCTGACGTGTTGCAATCCTATCTCGATCTCATTGTGCAGCATAATGAATTTAAGAAGCTTGATATTATTGTCCCTATATACCGAAGAAGTGATGTACTAAGTGAAAGCATGGAACGTGGTATGGTAAAAATATCAAAGCTCATTAGCGAGCTGGCTTCTGAGTAAGCGACTTATAACAAGGCGCTGCTGTCGGACAAATTTTACGCTGCGCTCCAAATTTTCCGCAGAGCGCGGCGTTATGCCAAAGGAGAGTTTTGATTGACCGACATAGTTTACTTGGTGGCCCTTGTGCTTCTACCTCTTTTTTTACCTGTGTTGGTCGTTTCGTCAATTTTGGGAAGTGGTTCTTGGATTCTGGCGCGACTCAAGTCCACGCTGACGCTAGATGAGGAGCGAGGACTTGCCGAGCAAGGTCTACTATGGGTCTCAATAATTTCTCCATTTTTATATTTTATCGCCTTAGGCGTAATCGTTTGGAGGGGGCATTCGATCTCTTTGACAAGTGATGGTTTGAGAATGTTTTTTTCAATTAGCACCCTGCCTCTAGGCGCTTTATCTCTTTCGTTACCATTGTCGGTTCTTGTGTCTCGCCTGCATGCAACAAAACAAACGGCCAAGCAGATTAAGATTACAAATCAGAAAAATAACATCGATCTTTTTCATTCTCACAGAAAAGAACTATTTGGTTATTTTGGCCAAATCGGTGAGGTTGAATATCTTGATTGTTTGGTCGGGAAATTTAAAGTACACCCAAGAGTCCATAAAAATTTCTTTATTGGTAAGCCTGAGGATGGAGTTCCACAAATAAATACAGAAGCATTCGAAGATATTGAGAGAGAGTTGTCGTCGGCTAGGTGGCAACTGGATTCAATCATTCGAGACGTCAATCCGCAATTGACGTACAGTTTTTATATCGCTAATTTCTGTAGCACAATTTATCGGTTAAGCGAAAAGCTTGGATTGCCGGAAATATATGTTGAGCTTGCTGAGCGCAGCATTCTCGTTCCGACGAGGCTCAATGGTAAAGAGGAAATGGAGCTTTTAACCGTTGGTAAGACGACGGATGAAGCTGTCGCAGCATACAGGTATGCAAAGAGTTATTATCATAATCTTTGCGATTTTGCTGGCAAAGAGCCAGTTCATGCAGAAGATGATAATTTAAAGTATATAGAAATGGGCGGAAGGTTTAGAAAAATAAAAGAAGAAAAAGTTATTGAAAGGTTGCACAAGAATGAAATACAACAGGCTACCGAAGCTAAGGCATAACAAGTTGCTGCACACGGATAAATTACTCGCTGCGCTCCTAATTTACCAGTGAGCGCGGCGTTAAGCATCCACAAGGAGTAAACCATGGAATCATTCGCAAGAGCATTATCAGTGCTTGCCATTCCGCTAGGAATTATCAATATGTTTGGCGGTATTGTCTCTGGCATATGGTTGGCCATTCTTGGTGAGTGGGGGCTAATCGGCTACGGCATTCTGGCGCTTGTTGTGTCAGGTATGGGTATCGGTTTAGCTATGATGCCGGGTATGATTTTCGCTGCACCTGCCGCTCTAATGCTCGAAAAGGGCAATAAATTTGGCGGTTACTTCTTTGGCTTTCTTGGCTCTCTATATACCATCGGCGTTCTTGTTGCGTGGTGTGTATTGGTTCTGCTTTATTACACAAAGCAGGCAAATCACGATTCAATAATTCCAGTGTTAATCTGGTCGTATGGTATTGCTACAGGGCCGATCACATGGCTCGCCCAAAAAGACCTGCAGGGCGGCAATGAATACGCAATGGTTTCTACTTTCTTTATTCAAGTAGCTTACCTGCTAACCATTTTGGGTATTTTATTCATTGGTATGTCTCTACTAAATGTACTTATTTTGTTTGGTGTAATTATGGCTATCGGTTTAGTCGTCCAATTCTCAATGGCGTACCTCAGCGAAAAATCACATAGCTATTACTAATGCTTAACAAGCGCAGGCATTGGGACGTAATTTCCGCTGCGCTCCAATTACGCACATGCTGCGGGCGTTATGCCTTTTAGGAAATAAGCTAGGGTGAGTGCAAACGATGACGTTTGGCATTAAAAGTTTAGAGCTAGGGAAATCGTATACCTTTAATGTTATTGCTGAAGATGGTGTGAACCATTTTGCTGCAAAGCTGAATCTTTCACCTGAAGCAATAATATTAAAAGTAATGGGTGAGAGACATGAGGGTAGGGATTTCTCATCTGGCTGGGGCGAAATAGATCAACTGACATGTAGAGATTTAAATAGTACATTTTTGCTACAAAAGCTGCGTTTAGTAAGTGGTAGCAGTAGAATGATTCCCCATAGTAATAGAAGTATTGGTTTTTTCGAAAATGTATATGAAGTTGATCACGTTATATTTTCACCTGATAGCATATGTCAAGCTGCCATAGTTTTGTCACTAAGTATTCATTCTGAAGCCATTAATAAATGGGTCGGAAACACAGAAAAACAAGAAGAAATAATTCGTTCCTATCATAATAAAGAACCAATGTTTGATAGTCCGGAAAAATTAACTGAATTCGGACAGAGAATACCAAACTATGGCGGAGTTTATGTTGGCTATAATCTCTCTATGCATAGCTCTTCTCCTGAATTTAGCTCAGGAATAAGTTTTCCACCTTCTATATCGCTTGTATTTGAAAATCCGATAGGCATTAATGCCTCGTATTACAAATATATTGAGATTTATTCTCTGCTAGCATTGTTTAACGGTAATGATTTCGCCGTCGATCTGATTGAGGTAAGATTTGGTTCTTCTTCATTCTCACAGGCGGGAACGATTTACTTCCCAACAACCAACAATATCCCTAGGCATGATCAAGGATATTCACTCTTTCCATTGGGGAAAAATATTAGATTTGACTCACTGGGATTGCCAGAATTGCCGTTGGATAGCTTTAACAATTATTTCTCATTACCAGATAAGAAAAGAGGGTATTTTAAAAAGCTATTGAGGTATCAGCGGATGGATAATCCTGATGAACGTTTTTTAGGGTTCTTCCGTATATTAGAGTCTCTATGCTTCAAAAAGAAATTCTTTTTAGATGAGGATCTTTTAGAAGACCTTAGCAAGAGAATAAAACCGTATTTGATTAAACGGTTTGGTGATAAGAAAAGTGTAACCAGTTTCCTGAAGGGTATACCAAGATATAATGGCTCGAAATATAATACAGAAAAGTGCATTCAAGATTTTTACGTAAAGGTCCCAGTGGAAATATCAAAAAACTGGAAATTTCAAAAAAGTGATATTGGGTCAATATGTAGTTTAAGAAACGATATAACGCATGCTAACGACTATTATGTTTCTGACTATGAGATTGAAGAAAAATCTAAGTTTGTCGAAGTGTTGCTTATCTTGGCCTTATTTGAAAGTATAAATATTGAACTTCCAGTGTCATCGCGGATTATTAATAGGCTGTCCGGCTATCATTTGGTAACTAAGAATGTGGCATAACAAGTTGCTGCACGCGGAAAAATTGCTCGCTACGCTCCCAATTTTCCGGTGAGCAAGGCGTTACACGTCTTAAGGAGATATCGTGCAAAACCCAGGTGAAGAAATTGTAGGAGAGTATCTGAAATACTTTCTGGGTTGCGACTTTGTTGAATACAACTTATATACTCCAGACGTTCAGGGTGAAATTGACGTTGTTGGCATAAACCCAAAGAACAAAATTGTTTACATCTGCGAAGTGGCTACTCATTTGGTAACAGGCCTTCAGTACGTTAAAGATCGTCAGCCTGACAACGTAGATCGCTTTACCAAGAAGTTTCGTAAAAATATTCAATATGCCAATAAGTATTTCGAGGGGTATGAAAAGCACTTTATGCTTTGGTCACCCATAGTCAAAAATCAAGGTGCTGGTGCAAAGAATAACCAAACGAGAGATATTGAAGAGATTCAACAGAATTTACGCGCAGAGTTTGGTATTGAGCTCGAGCCAATCATAAACCAAGAGTATCTCAACTGCTTATCACAGCTTAGAGAGTATGCAGCTCAAGAGACAAAGGAATTAAAATCCCCTATTCTTCGGCTCATGCAAATTGAAGAGAAATTGGCTAAACATGTATCCAAGCTCAACGTGTAACAAGGCCATCAAATTCGCTCCCTACGGTCGCCGGACGCTCGCAAGCTCGCGCCGTTTATGGCGGCGTTATGTAAAGAATGATCGAAGCTTGGAAATTCCAAGTTTTGGCAACCGGCCAGTCGGGTTGCTGCCGCCAGAGTCGACTGGACTTTAAACTTAAATAGGCAGCAAAGTCTGGACAGCTCCATTCCCGACTCTTCATGAGACTGGAGCATCGTTGAAGGAGTTGAGCCTATGGCGAGACCTACTTTAGCGGGTTCAGCAAGTTTGCATCTTCGTTTAGGTGCCTTCGGTGTTTTGTTTACGGCTTTGGCCGTGACATTCTCACCATTTGCTGCATTCCTGCTAGCTGTGGCGGCATCGGTGGTGCTGGCGAAGCTGTAAACCTTAGGTGTGTATTCAGTTCGGCTGGCACACCGCCCTATTACATAACAATCGGCTGTTGTCGCCCCTTCTGGGCTGGGACGGTCTTTCCGCCGCTTCGCGGCTACAAGTCCGCCCCAAAGCCGGGCGTTAGGAATATTTATGAATTATAACAATCGAATATTTTGTGGAAAATCCAATTCAGCTAACGGTGAGGTTAGCGAATCAACACGTTTTTACTACTATCAAGATGCAGATCGAGTTTGGGCTAATTATTCAGGTGGTGAAATTGTAAGCGGACATCTTCAAGGAAAGGTATTTGCCGATGGCAGCCTTGAGTTTATGTATCATCATGAAAATATTCACGGTGAATTGATGGCTGGTAAATGTCGTTCAACGCCTCACCAAAGCCCAGATGGAAAGCTAATTCTCAAAGAAAATTGGCAATGGTTTACCGGGGATCAAACAACTGGAATGTCAGCGCTCGAAGAAGTTGTTGAATCCTAACAAACACCAGCACATTCGCTCTCTGCGTTCGCTGGACTCGCAACAAGTTGCTCGCCTGTGTGGTTGGCGTTAGGCTCTAGAGGACAGCTAAGATCATGAGTAAACGATTGAGAGACCACGTAGTTGAGGGCAACCAATTAGAGCTGAAAAAGAACGTGGACAAAATTATCAAAAAATCCAGATTCATAATTCGTTGGATTGATAGGAACGTTGCCAGAACCGAAAAAAGGGTGATTTTGGTTAATTTGCTTTCTTCTACATCAGATTATCTTGAGTTGATGAAGTCCTCTTTGAATTCCCACATTTCCGTGTTGGCTCTTTGTACAAGAAATATTTATGAAATAAATATTCGGGCCAGATCGTTGATTGAGCATCAGGATGAGATGGCTAAATGGCAATCTGAAGCAGTAACAGATAAGGTTCAGACCTTGGAAGGGATCTTGTCTCTTGCTAATGAGTCAGAAAATATTAATGAACAGAGTATTTTAAAGAGCGAAATAGATCGTCTTAATGGGCTTGTGCAGAAGTACGGATTTCCTGTTGTTAAGCAACCCGCCAGCACTGGAAATATCGCTAATAAGGTTGGGCAGGAAGGTGAACACAAGGCCCTCTTTAAACTGTACTCTAAATTAGTCCACCCGAGTTCATACTTAGTAAACGATTATGGCGGCGCATCCTCCATAGAGAATCAAAAGACTCTTCAGATTCATGCGCAGCTTTATGCACATGATACGGTTAGTAGGGTTTGTGAGCAGTTCGCTATTCCATATGAAGTTAGTAAGCCGTATGGGCAAGCCTAACAATCGCAGGCACAGCGACGGCTTTTACATTGCGGCTGCGCCTTCATTCCAAAGCCGCGCGTGCTGCGGGCGTTAGGCATTTTATTCACATCCACAGTAAAACGAGAGAAGTATGAGTGATTGGGATTTCTTACACGATATGCACAATGAAGGTTATAGTTCTGATCAAATCGCTGATGCTGCGGCTTGTGGATATAACCCATATGACTCCTCAATCAATCTTGAAGAATTTGGCTTTAGCTCTGATGAATGGGAAACATTAAATGATTCAGAGCTAACAGATGAAAACCCAGATGTTAACCCTGAACTAATAGAGGTATTTGAAGACCTTGTTCATAGTGCTGAGGTATTTCATTCATTAACGAATCGTTATCTACAAATTTGGGGCGAGTTGGGAGAACTTTTTGGTGAAATTCACTATGGTATTAAGCGGCATAAACCTCACACCAAAGGTTCTGATGGCAAACTCGGTAATGACTTCATTGAAATAAAAACAATTTCTCCAGAAAAAGG
>JAAZCF010000036.1 GCA_012513425.1 Bacteroidales bacterium | reverse complement strand
TCCTAGTGCTTTAAGTTCAAAAGTAGAATTTAATATCTATGAAGATCAAGTCAAGGAAGCTTTAGAGGTGGTAATAAAATCACAAGAGATACAGCGTCAGTATCCAACTTCTAAAGTTGCAATATTAGCAAAGCAAACTGTTCGGAAAGTCCTTTCATATCGCTGCTAATCTTGCTATTAGTAATGCGGGCGTAGATTTGGGTCGTTTCAATATTAGTATGCCCCAGCATTTTAGAAACGGTTTCAATGGGAACTCCTTTACCCAGTGTCGTTGTGGTTGCAAAGGTGTGGCGGGCAAGGTGAAACGTAAGATTCTTCTTGATTCCGGCAAGGTCGGCAATCTCCTTCAAATAGGAATTAAGTTTTTGATTGCTGATTACAGGAAGGATTTTTCCGTTAGGTAGCTTATCCTTATACTTATCCAGGATCATTTTGGGAATATCCAATAACGGAACATTTACATCTATTCCGGTCTTTACACGCTTAGTCATAATCCAAAGGTTACCGTCAAACGATTTGCGGATATGTTCTTTTCTAAGCCCTGCTACATCTATGTAAGCCAAACCGCAAAAACAGGAAAAGAGAAATAAATCCCTAACGTGTTCCAGTCTTTCGGAAACAAGGTTGAGTTCAAGGATTTTCTTGATTTCATCTTCTGTAAGATATCCTCTATCAACCCTTTGTAAGCGTATTTTATAGTTAGCAAAAGGGTCGCCGACAATCAACCCATTATTACGGGCAATCAATACTATGCGTTTGAAGAACTGCATAAACTTGGCAGTCGTGTTATGGTTACATCTGCCAACTGTCATAAGATATACTTCAAAGTCATTGATAAACATATTGTTAATAGACTTCAAAGCTATATCGGAAAGGTTGTACTTAGCTTGGATGAAATTCGCAAGATGCTTGCGGGTTACTTCATACTTTTGATAGGTAGATGCAGATTTAGATAGACCTATAAGCTGCTTCACATCATCATTGTGCTTCTGAAATAAATTCAGCAACGTTTCGTGGTTCTCCGTATGCCCTAAAAATTCATTCTTGATTTGCTCGGCAGTAACATAGTTTTCACGCCGTTGTTGTTCATGGTAGATTTGGTGTAATGATGCTTTTATATCTTCCAGCAACTTATTGAGTTGTGCGCAGGACTTCCCGGTTGCTTTACCAGCTTTCACACTCCAATTATCGGGATGGATGCTTTGTTTTGTACTAAACTGGCAAATTTTTCCATCAACGGTAATTCTTGCCATAATAGTTACCTCTCCATTACGTTTTTCTGACCCTTTTTTCAGGTAGAAAAGGACTTTGAATGTACTCTTCATAATCTCACTTTTTAATGTTACAAAACTACATTTAATGTATTAATTGTGAGATATATACAGACTGTACAAATTGAGACAGCGAGAGGTCATTTTTGGACAAATCGTTACCGTTTTTGTCCGGTATGGAATCGGTAACGATTTAGGCACAGATTTGTGTCTTTTGAGGTCTTTTTAGTGTCTTTTATGCTGGACAAAATACAAACAAAAAAACCTACAAATCATTGACTTGTAGGTTTTTGTCCGTTTATTGTCTGTTTTTGTTCAGACCTTTCAGCGGAGAGAGAGGGATTCGAACCCCCGGAAGCTCTCACTTCAACGGTTTTCAAGACCGCCGCGATCGACCACTCTGCCATCTCTCCTTGCTTTTTGTTCAAAAAGCGAGTGCAAAGGTATAATTATTTTCGAAAACAAAAAAGGTTACATCAAAATTTATTTCACAGAACGGCGGTCTCTCGTAAAAAAAAGGAAAATAAACACTATCTTTGCTGAAATTTTAGAAATTAGAAATGTTATTTACCGAACTTCCACTGTGCGATGCCCTTCAAGACGGGTTACAGGCAATGAACTTCAAAGAAACTACACCTGTCCAGGAGCAAGCCATACCCGTTATTCTCCGGAAAAAAGATGTTATCGCCTGTGCACAGACGGGAACAGGTAAAACAGCTGCCTTTCTGCTTCCGTTGCTGAACAACCTGCAGACCGAGCCGCACGAACATCATAAGGTAAACGCCATTATCATGGCAC
>JAAZCF010000035.1 GCA_012513425.1 Bacteroidales bacterium | reverse complement strand
TGAATCCATAAGAGGTGCAAAGAACTCGTGTGCCAAGAAATCCTCATCTGTAGAGAAAACAATGTTGCTTTCTAATAAGGCGGCGTAATATGTACCAGAAATAAAAGCCGTAATATCTATCATCTGATATGAGGCTTCTACCATGTTGTCAAGCGCAAGGTGTATTTCACCATCTGATCCGGAGCCAGGCTGCATCACATTCATTATTGTTGGTAACATGCTAGAAAGAGAAGCTTTATAGGTTGCTTCAAACTCTTCCCAAAACTGCTTTGACGGAACAAGACGGCGAGTTGCATACTTTGAAGAGCTGTTTTCTGGTTGATTTTTCCTGAATATTTTACCAAGCCCCATAACAATCATCCTTTCTTTTCATAAAGATATTTATTCCTTTTGTACTTTGGATTGCATAGAATAAAGACCACGTGATTTACATTCTTGAAATACTAATCCTTTTTTCGTCGATTTGTGTTCTAAGATACTCACATTGCCTTATACTAAATGTCTTTCGCATCTCGACATGCCTATAACAATACTCTGAAGTAACATAATGTAGTTTTTCATATGATGCCCCAAAGTCTGTTAATTCATTTTCTGAATCGTGCAATTCGCCACCCCAAGAACCATAACTTTTTTTCGAGATTTGCCTATACATTATATTATCTGCAAACGAAGAGTCACACTCATGTTCTTCTAAATACATAAACAGCAAGTAGAAAAACATATCCTTTGCTTTGATCTTATGATTTGGCTTTCCAAGTGAAAGGTTCCTTGCGAAAAATCTCGTAGATATATCTTGCTGAAACTTTTTTATAATAAGTCTTACGTTTTCTTCGTCTTTTGCAAGTACGCAGTATTGCACCGGTATTTCCATTTCTTTCTGTGCTGTACATATATAGTCAAACAAAGACCCACATCGAGGGGAATATAGTCCACCGACCTCTATCCATGATATGTAATCAAATTCTATCTGCTTACGTCTATGGTCAATCATCCTTTTTTCGACTATTATACAAAATATTATTATCGCTACAGCAACGTATATTACGATTTGACACAAAAGGCAACACCTCTTCTTTCTGTCAGAATATTTCCAACCGTTGTTGTTACAGAAAATTGTCCTACTGTCCGAATGATTCGTTTATAATATTATATGCTATACTGGACGGGTATTCAATGATTTCTTCTCTGTTTCAGCACAAATCGAGGTTATTTCAACGCAAATTTTTGAGGTTATGATTCAAATCCACCATCCGCTAACTTTTTCCGCCTACTTTGCTCCGTGCATTTGCCCCAAAAGGTGCGCGGGATTTTTGCTCCGAAAACGCAAAAAACCGGCCTCGGTCTGGCTATGATTGCCATTCCGAAGCCGGTTTTCTCTGGTTTTACAGTATTTTGGGCTATTTCCGCCCTAAAAGCAAGAAAATTGCCTGATTTATCTGGTAGACAAATCAGGCAATTACTTTGGTGGGGGCGGGTGGATTCGAACCATCGAAGGCATCGCCAGCAGATTTACAGTCTGTCCCCTTTGGCCACTTGGGTA
>JAAZCF010000034.1 GCA_012513425.1 Bacteroidales bacterium | reverse complement strand
AGTATAATAATCCTTTGTCTGACCTTCCACAACTGAAGTATATTGCTGACCAAAGATTATAGGGTTTGAGCCAAATTGCTCACGGCTCAAATATCTAATAAGGGAATATGGATTATCGGGTTGATTTTCATTGGTTGGAGTTCCCACAGCAGACCTGATAAGCACAATAGCAAACACAGAATAGCCAATAAGCATGGTTGTCAACCCCAAAGTGGCAGTGTGAGCCACAACCTTTCCTTTCGCTCTAAATCGCTTCAATAGGAAAAAACACAAAGCAAATATGAGTATCATACAAACGGTTGCACCTACATTGAAGCTTGTTCCAAAGCCATTGACAAAAATACGATCGGCAACTGCCAAAATCTTTGGAAGATAAGGAATGATGATATAGAGCACCAAGAATAAGAACAAGCCGCCAAGGCATAGAATCAAGAAGTTTTTCCAAAGAGAAATCTTCTCACCTTCATGTTTCTTATAGAATATAATAAATACGATGCCAGGAATGATAAGCAAGTTCAACAAGTGGACTCCGATAGAAAGACCTGTAAGGAAGCAAAGGAGTATAATCCAACGATTGGCATATTTCTCATCTGCCTGCTCCTCCCACTTCAAAATACACCAGAATACCAAAGCAGTAAATAGAGAAGACATGGCATAAACCTCTCCCTCCACCGCACTGAACCAGAATGTGTCTGAGAAGCAATATGCCAAAGCTCCCACCAGACCGGCTCCCCATATTGTGATAGCTGAGCCAAGGCTCAATTGTTTGCCTTTTTTCTCAACAATTCTGCGGCCGAAATGGACTATTGTCAGGAATAGAAAGAATATTGTAAAAGAACTGCACAATGCACTGCAGCAATTTACTGCTGCGGCTGCATGCTCAGCATCAGTGAACAGTGTAAAGAAATGAGCAAAAAGTTGAAAAACTGGGTTTCCTGGAGCATGCCCCACTTCTAATTTATAAGCAGATGCTATAAACTCTCCACAATCCCAAAAACTAACTGTAGGCTCAATTGTAGCCAAATAAACAAAACTCGCAAATGCCAATACAACAATGGCAATGATTCTGTTTATCTTGATAAATTTTCTTTGTTCCATTTCAAAATATTCAATTCTATTATCTAGCAAAGGTAATAATTACTTTATTTCTATGTAAATTTGCACAAGCGATATACAAAAATTATGCAAGATTGGAAAGATAGACTTGGGGTAGTATACTCCACCAACCCTGATTTCAACTATTCTTCTGAAGAAGAAGAAAATGTGAATACTCTTTCTGCAGCCCAGCAGAAGCTTCTTGTATGCATTGACCGCAGGGCCCGAGCCGGGAAACAAGTTACATTAATCAGTGGATTTGTCGGCACAGAGGATGACCTTGCAGCTCTTAGCAAAATATTAAAAACCAAATGCGGAGTGGGTGGGAGCGCCAAAAATGGAGAAATTCTTATTCAGGGTGACTTTCGCGACAAAATTGTTGCTTTACTGAAAGAAATGGGGTATTCAAAAACCAAAAGGGGTAATTAATGTTGAGCATTCTGCAAAGCTTGGATGCAGCTTGGGTTGAAAGTCTTAAAGTTGCCGACTATCAAGAGCCTTTGATGGCTCCTGGTTTTCAAAGCATACCTTGGCCTTTGACTGCATTGGTAGTGACAAGTCTTTGCTTTTTTCTGTTTTTCTACAAAAGAGTTGCTCTTGCCTCTGCTCTTTCATTCGAGGCTTTCGCAAATATCAACAAGCTCAATGGTATTAAAGTCAATCAAACATATCTGTCTTCGGTTAATATTGCTGCTGCTTTATGCATACCTACAGCCATTGTGCTTATTTATCTCAGATCTTGGACTGGTTTGAATATTCCGTCTCTTTGTTTGGTGTTTGGGCTATATCTTTTATTCAGGTATATTTCCTTTCCATTTCTTATTTGGTTTAAAGGTCATCATGAGGCTTTTGAAAACATAAAGCAATGTGGACATGTTTATCTGATTGTGGGAACGCTTGTAGCATTGGTTGCCTTTTTTTTGCCAGTTTTGTTTGGAGAAAAAGCTTTGGCGTTATCAAAAAATGCTTTTATAGCCATTTATTTAGTCAGCTTTTTGTTCTATTTATTAAGGGTATGCAAATTTCTCATTAAATCAGATTTTT
>JAAZCF010000033.1 GCA_012513425.1 Bacteroidales bacterium | reverse complement strand
GAGTGATGCCATAGCGATCGCGTAAATCCACGAAGGTAATACCTCCCATTTTGCGGGTTCTTTGCACCCAACCAGCTAAAGTGACAACTTTGCCTACATGCTCAATGCGTAATTCTCCGCAAGTATAATTTCTGTACATGTGTGAATCTCCTTATTTGACTGTATCCATACGAGCTTTTTGCATTTGCGACAGAACCAAAACATCACCTGAGTCAATGATTTTGGTACTCCATATAAAATATGCATCAGCAGTAGGATGTAATCCGTCAAAAGTATATTCAGGTTTAAGACATCCGTTCTCATCGCTCAAAAGAGATGCAATGTCCAAATATGTATATTCATATTTATCAGCTGCAGCTTCCAAATATTTGTTTAGCTCTGCAACTTTTGCATTTGTGACAGTATCCTTATCATATTCTGCAGTAACAGGAAGAGTAGACTGTACAAAAATAGAAGTACTTGGAAGCTCTTTAATGAGCTTCTCTATGATCTGTTGATAAGTAGTCCATGCTTCGTCAACTTTGCTGTTTGGATTGTTGAGGTCGTTGATACCGGCCATGATAAAGATAGCTGTAGGCTCATCTTCAATGACATCGTCAAGACGATTGTAGATGCCTTTAAGAACATCTCCGCCGATACCTCTGTTGGTAGTGCGGACTACAGGAATAAGCTCGTTCCAAGGACCGCGTCGTGTGATGCTATTACCAAGGAACATCACGCTGTGAGTTTTCTTTGGCAATGAATTGAAGATAGTAGCTCTATCTTTGTGAGCAGGACTCATGTTGGTATATTTGTGGTCATTTGCAACATTGACATGCTTGAGACCAACATTATTTTCAATAAGTGTGCAAAGCTTTTCGTAGCCAAGGCCATTGAGGCTGCGTTTATCAAAAGTAAGACTCTCGTCCATCATGCCTGAAGCATCAGTCATTGATGACATATCAATGTAGGTAAAATCTTTGGCACCGGCCTTTATAGTTTCGTTGGCAGTCTTTATGGCTTCAACTGCAGCAGCAGTTACTTGACGATCGGGAATAATGCTCATAAAATAGAGCTCGGTCTCAGGAGAGATGATTTTGGCGCGAGAGAAAATTTCCAACACATTTTTGGAAACTTCGCTAGCAACTGAAGGCATTTTACTATCGTCTTTCTCCATCATGAAATCCATCAAACCTGTGCTGACAAATATTTTGCTTGGGGCGGCAGCGGCAATTCCATCAACTCTGTAAAGAGTGTGAGGAGACCCTTCATACATGATGCCTCTATTTACCATGCATGTGTCATTAAAGAAAGCTTCCCATTCGCCAAAGTCTATAATTTCATCGCCCAACATTACAATATCATTGTTATAAATGGGTAGATCAGCAAAAATGGTGGTCTTTTCTTTGAAGTAAGTTTCGTAATTGTACCAGCTTGGCTCTGCCACAGGGTTTAGTTCGGTTGATTTGTTTTGACATGAACTGACAGCAGCCAGAGCTATAGTGACTGCAAACAGAGTTGTGAAAAATGTTTTTCTCATGGTTTATTAGACGTTAAATAAAAAGTGCATAATATCTCCATCCCCTACGACATAGTCTTTACCTTCACTGGAAAGCTTTCCGGCTGCTCTACAAGCAGCTTCACTGCCGTAATGGACATAATCTTCGTATTTGATAACTTCAGCCCTTATGAAGCCTCTTTCAAAATCTGTGTGAATAACTCCGGCTGCTCTTGGGGCTTTATCGCCTTTGTCAATGGTCCAGGCGCGGACTTCAGGTTCGCCTGCAGTAAAGTAGGTTTGATAGTTCAAAAGTGAGTATGCCTCTTGAATAAGACGTTCGGCTCCAGACTTCTCCAAACCAATTTCTTCCAAAAACATCTGTCTCTCTTCAAAGCTCTCAAGCTCGGCAATCTCGCTTTCAATCTTGGCCGCAATAATAATCATTTTGGCATCTTCATTCTTGATAGCTTCTGCTACTGCTTTGGTGTATTGATTGCCGCTTGCTGCGGAGCCTTCATCCACATTGCAGACATAAAGCACAGGCTTGCAGGTGAGCAGGCAGAACTCTTTTGCCAGCTTTTCCTCTTCGGGAGTCTGAGGTACAACTTCACGGGCATTACGTCCTTGCTCAAGCACCTCTTTGTATCTTTCCAACATCTCCCAAGCCTTTTTTGCATTTTTATCTCCGCCGGTCTGGGCTTGCTTGCGAACTTTATCAATACGATTGCAGACCGTGTCCAAGTCTTTTATCTGTAGCTCTAAGTCTATGACTTCTTTGTCGCGGACCGGATTGACACTGCCGTCAACATGCACGATATTGCCATCATCAAAGCAACGGAGCACATGAAGGATTGCGTCAGTCTCACGAATGTTTGCCAAAAACTGATTGCCTAGACCTTCTCCTTTGCTGGCACCTTTCACCAGGCCTGCAATGTCTACTATTTCAACTGTGGCCGGGACAACTCTTTTTGGATTAACTATCTTTTCCAACACGGTCAGCCTTTGGTCCGGCACATTAGTAGAGCCGATATTTGGATCAATAGTGCAAAATGGAAAGTTTGCACTTTGAGCCTTGGATGAGCTGATGCAGTTAAATAATGTCGATTTGCCTACATTGGGGAGGCCTACAATACCGCATTTAAGAGACATAGTATTTTTGTAAAAATAATTGAAGCGCAAATATAAGAAAAAAAACAAGAGCGGCCTTTTTGACCGCTCTTGTTTAATATTTGAGGTTAAATTATTTAACCTTTGCAAATTCGATATCTGTAGCAGCGCGTTTAGCAAGATCTTCGTTAGCTGAAGCATTCTTCAACTCTGATTGGGCTTTGGCAGCATCACCTTTACGAGCAGCAACGATTGCGCGTTGGTATGCTTTGCAAGGGCAATCTTCTGTAAGAGCTGCAGAAGCTTTGTCGAGCTGATTTGAAAGAATGAATGCAAGACCTTCATTTGAGTTACCTGTACCTGCAAGCTTGTCAGAAGCTTGTTTGTAGTTACCATTAAGGATGTCGATAACTGCTGAGTTAGCCTTTGCGTTATCACACTCTGATTGAGCAAAGATTTTTGAAGCCTCAACGTAATTACCTTCTTGCATCAAAAGAATGCCTTTAAGGTTCTTAAAGCAATATTCTTCAGCTTTTACAGCATCTAAAGCGTTATTAGCAGCAGCAAGGTCTCCATTTTCGTAGTATACAACAGCTGAGTTGTAACGAGCGCGGTCACTATTGTATTTGTTAATAGCTTGTTTGTAGATAGCTTGCTTTGCGTTAGGGTTGTCAATAAGTGAAGCTGCACGGAGTAGAGCCTCTTCGTCAAGAACGTCAATGTTGCTGTTAACGATAGAAGTCAACTCTTCTGGAGTGTAGTTTTGATATTCAATGTTTGTAATGAAGCGTGCACGACGGAGCTCAGGAAGAATGTTGTTTGCAAGTGATTTGTAAACTGATGACATGTTCTTGATTTCTCTTTCGCGAACGTTAGGGTCGCTGTACATTGAAAGAACGCGAAGGATAAGGTCTTTATCTTCAATGTTTGAAGCATTAACCAGCTCTTGGAAACCTTCCCAATCCTCACCGATACTCTTGGTATTGACAGCACCAGTCTCAATGTCTTTGGCAACTTTTGAGAATGCTTTTTCAGCTGAAGCACCACGTTTGTCAGAAAGTGTGTTGTTCTTTGCCTCAGGGCCATCAGGAGAAGCATATGCTACGATGTCAGTGCCTTTGATAGAGCGGCGCTGGTCATTCATAATTTCAGCAACTGCTGCTTGATAACCTTTGATGTCAGTGCTTTTGAGCTGTGCGTTGCGAACATCAGCGCTGTTGATAAGATAAAGAATTTGAGCTTCTACTTCTTCAGGAATAACTTCTTGGTAGTTGTCGCCCATCATGTGGTATGAACCTGATTTGTCAACAAGCATGTAGGTAGTGTTGCAACCATCGGCAATCTTGATATCCTCAGGGAATTTGTAAGTTTTGCCTTTGTAGCGAACTGTAGCGCGGGCTACAAGTTCTGATTTCTCCATACCATTTTTGAATTGAAAATTGATGTGCTCATTGATAGAAGCGCCATCTTTTGAGACCATCTTGTAGTTTTCAGTCACTTTTTGACCTTGGTATTCAAATGATTCTCCTTCAACTTCGCCACCAGCATATTTAAGAACAGGGACAACAGTCAAGCGTGCCTTTGGATAGAAATAATCAGCAGGGAAGTTAACAGTAACGTCGGCATTGATGTTACCTGCGATAGCTTCGAGAACAGCAGGATTGCATGTGATTTTTACTTGCTCAGCAAGCTCAGCCATTTTGGCGGCATTGTTACAAGAAACAAAAGCAACAGCTGCAACCATAAGAGTCAAAGCATTTTTAATAAATCTTTTCATTGCTTGATAAATAGTTTTAGTTGATATTAGATAATTATATTAATTTCTTTGTGAGAAAGTATCATAGATATGCAAATATAATATTAATTAACAAATCCTTGAAATTATTTGTAACTTTGCAATCATATGGATTTATCTCAAATCAAACAACGCTTCGGTATCATTGGTAATTGTACCGAATTGATGAGCGCCATAGAGGTAGCTCGTCAAGTTGCTGTTACAGACCTTTCTGTGTTGGTTACTGGAGAAAGCGGCGTCGGTAAAGAGTTTATTCCTCAGATTATTCATTACGAAAGTCCACGCAAGCATAATGTGTATATTGCTGTCAATTGTGGCGCCATTCCCGAAGGAACTATTGATTCAGAGCTGTTTGGCCATGAAAAAGGAGCCTTCACAGGAGCCACCGAGACTCGCAAAGGTTATTTTGAAGAGGCCGATGGTGGCACTCTTTTCCTAGATGAAGTTGCCGAATTGACATTATCCACTCAAGTTAGATTGCTGAGAGTGCTCCAGACTGGAGAATTCATTAAAGTCGGCTCATCAAAAGTTCAAAAAACTGATGTCAGGGTGGTAGCTGCCACCAATATTAATTTGCGTAATGCTATTGCTTCAGGAAAGTTTCGTGAAGATTTGTACTATAGGCTCAATACAGTGCCTATCCGATTACCTGCTTTGAGAGAGCGAAAAGGTGACATTCATCTGCTTTTTAAAAAGTTTGCTTTGGATTTTGCAGACAAATATCATATTCCTGCTGTTCGACTTGATGATGATGCAGTGCAAATGCTCACTGCATATCGTTGGCCCGGAAATATTCGTCAACTGAAAAGTGTGGCTGAGCAGATATCCATTCTAGAGCCTGACCGACATATCCACCCTGAGATTCTCAGTCGTTATCTTCCTTCAGACCATGAAGTAAATTTGCCGGTCGTCACAGGGGAGAAGAGTGCGGATTATTTGAGCGACCGTGACATTATTTTCAAAATATTGTTTCAACTTCGTAGGGAAGTTGAGGAACTTAAGCAGAAGGTAGAGTCAGGGAATATCTCAGCTCCTGCGCAAAGCAAGGTTGCTGCTGCAAAGCTGCTTATTGATGAGATTGATAATTATGAAGAGCCAAAAGAGGCAGCTGAGCCTATATCTGAGTCTGTATCGCTTCAAGATGCAACTCGTGAGCTGATAATAAAGGCCTTGGAACGTAATGGAGGCAAGCGGCAAGCCACTGCACAAGAGCTTGGTTTTTCAGAAAGAACACTATATAGAAAAATTAAGGAGCTCAATCTAGAATGAAAAAACTATTTATTGCTCTCATTATCATTTGTTGCGCTGCTGCAATCAGCAGTTGCAAAATATACTCGTTTTCTGGAACTTCCATCAAACCTGATGTAAAAACCATTACTATTGATCCTGTGGTGAATAATGCCTTGAAGGTTAATCCAACTTTAGCAAACAGTTTGACAGAGGCCTTGAAAGATAAATATAAAAAGCTAACCAGCTTGGAGGATGTGGAAATGGACGGTCATTTGCAACTGATTGTTTCTATTGAAAGTTACGAGGTCAGGGCCCAAGCTGTGACTGCAGATGAGGTTGCTGCTCAAAACCGACTCACAATTACAGCCAATGCTACCTTCATAAATGTCCTACATCCTGAGGAAAGTTTTGAAAAGAAACAGTTTGCAGCATATCAAGACTATGATTCCGCGCAAAGTCTGGATGCCGTTGAGGCTTCTCTTTGCGACCAAATAATTGAAACAATAGTAGAAGACATCTTTAATGCTTCTGTGGCTCAGTGGTAATTATGACACAGACGTTTGATATAAGACAACTCGACATCCACTCTCTGGAAGAAACTATAGAGGCCTATCCTTGGTTTGCTATAGCTCATATCATGTATTTTGAGAAAATGGCATCAATGGGTAATGAATATGCTCGCTCTGCCATGAAGAAAGTTGGCTTATACTTGCCGGACCGCCGAAGTATCTACTACAGAGTTGTGATGGGTATTGGTCCAAAGCCACAAGAAGAGAAATCTGAAAAATCTATTAAAGAAGTTGCTCCTAAGCCAAAATATATAGTGGCCGGAGGTGACTATTTTTCAAAAGAGGATTTTGCCGAGCTGAATAATAATGGTGAGTCTTTCACTGCTTTGAGGTTTACTCCTAAAAATAATCTGAGCTCTTCGCTTGATCAGGCAGCTTTTATTTTGACAAAAGATTATAGCAGTGGTATAATTGACGAGGAAATATGCACAGAGACCTTGGCTCATATTTATTTTGCTCAGGGCTTTTATCAAAGATCAATAGAGATTTACAATAAACTTATTTTGTATTATCCAGAAAAAAACCTTTACTTTGCAACCCTTATTGAAAAATGTAAAAGAACAATAAAGTAATTACAATATGCAAGCAGCTTATATTACCATCTCAATCATTATAATGATTGCAAGTATTCTCCTGACACTCGTTGTTTTAGTGCAAAATTCTCAAGGCGGCGGTCTCGCAGCCAACTTCGCTTCAGGAAATAGTACCTTTGGTGTCCGTCAAACCGCAGACTTCCTTGAGAAAACCACATGGGTATTGGTTGCAATAGTTCTTGTTCTTAGCGTTGTGGCTACTTTTGTTATTCCTGGCAAACATGCTGCTTCAGATAATATCAAATCTCAAATTGAGCAGACTCTCCCTACTCAGGGTGCTCAGCCAGAGCTTCCTTCAGGCGTAATTCCAGCAGAAGAAGTAACTCCAGAAGCAACTCAAGAATAAATTTACTTATTTATATACTAAAAAATAGCTTGCAGAAAATGCAAGCTATTTTTGTCTAATATATATACCGAAATAATTGCAGGCAACAGTCAAGCATGTTTCGAGCCGCTTATCGAGCTCTGCGCTGCGTTTGATCGAAAGAGCTACAAATAATTGAGGGTGACTTGAAAAAGTCACCCTCGTTTACCTTCTATAAACATAAAGCATCACTTCCTATTACGGAAATTGAATGATTAAAACACAGTACAAAAGTATATTAGTGATGCTTCTGATAATATCACATAATTTTCATATTATTACAATATGAGTGCATTTATAGATAATTACTATTCTTTGATATAATATTACTACTTTCTCCTTTTTACTTCAATATTTGCAAGTTTCTCCCAATATTGAATTATTCCACTATGGTCGTCATTAACATGACCATCGCATTTACATGCTTTCATAGCTTCAAGAACCATTGTTGACAAAGGAATAGGAGCATCAATAGCCAATGCCGCATCGCGTACATTCAGAAGGTCTTTTGTATGCATCCAGATAGGGCCGCCTGGTTTGAAGTTACGGTCAAGAATCATTGGCATTTTGGCATCAAGTACTGTACTTCCAGCCAAACCACCTCTAATAGCCTGATATACTTTTTCAGGATCTGCTCCGGCTTTTTCTGCAAATACCATTGCTTCACTAACTGCTGCAAGGTGGAGAGCTACCATAATTTGATTGGATAATTTGCAAACGTTACCACTACCAATCTCACCAACGAGGGTAACATCACGGCCCATAGCTTGAAATACATCTATAACAGAATCGAAAATTTCTTGTTTACCACCAACCATGATTGACATTGTGCCGGCTTTCGCTTTTGGTTCGCCACCACTTACAGGAGCATCAAGCATTATAACGCCTTTGGTTGCAACAGTCTCAGATAGTTCTTTCGCTACAACTGGAGAAATTGAACTCATGTCAATGTAAATCATTCCTGGTTTAAAGCCTTCCATAAGGCCATTTTCGCCAGAGACGACTTGTTTTACATGTGGAGAATTGGGAAGCATTGTGATAACGATGTCGCAATCAGCTGCAACTGCTGCAGGTGTGGAGCGAGACTCAGCACCTAAACTGACAAGTTCTTCAACTGGTTCAGGTTTGATATCAAATACTACTAAAGAATAACCATTTTTTACAAGATTTTTCGCCATTGGCTTGCCCATAACTCCCAAGCCAACTAGACCTATTTTTTTAGATTTATTGTCCATTTTGATTTATAATTAATTATAGATAATATATTGCAACTTCTTTTTTTAATTGGTTGGCACTTAGAATGTAATCAACCCCTTTGTCTGAGAATACCTGAGTCTGTGTAGGACCAGCTTCCTCTTCAAGCACTTCTTTATTAAAAACGCCTTTGGCGATATCTTTTGCTTTATATAAGCAAAGTGTGAGTGGGCCTCTTCTGTTGCCTACAACAATAATTGCTTCGCCATTAAACATACCACAACTCAATCCGTGACCAAACCACAGCTCATCTTGGTATTTTAGTTCCCATTTATTATCATCGAATTTGTAAACATTTAAAGTGTTGCCATGGAATGGTTCAATGGTAACTAATTCTTCTTTGCCGTCACCATCATTATCGATAATGCCGAACTCACTAACTTCGTGGTCGAAATATTGCTTTGGAACAAAATTTCCATCTTCAAAATCAAAGTAGTAGATACCTTCAGCTCCAGAAACAAAGATAGTGTCCTTACCATTCATTTTTGCTTTAAGCATTCCATGGTTACGGAACAATTTTTTCACGAGTTTTGGCTCTTCTGCTAAACCCTTTTCATTAAATTCTGACACAAATACTTCACCAGCTTTACTCCAGTCTAAAGGATTCTCTTTGAATTGACTGCATGATGCTGAGAAAAGATATTCTTTCCCTTCAAATTGAAGAATGTCGCAGCGATGAGCGAAAGGAAGTTCAACAACTTTTTTACTGTTCCATGAGGATGCATTTTTAACATGACGGAATATGCCGGCTTCAGCTCCTACAAATGGGGGAAATAGACCCATTACAGAAAAGAAATGACCTTTTGACTGCTGTTGAGGAACGAAACTCATTACTCCACCCGGGCAGTCCGCGACTAAACTTGTTTCATCAGTTCCAAATTTATGTAGAAATACTTCTGGTGTAGTTTCAGAACCAGCAGCCACATAAACTTGATTATCTATTGCAAATGCATTGGCGGTATATACCGTCTCAACATTCATTAAAACTTTTTTATGCATAGTATTATATATTTTTTTAACAAACAAAAATGTAAATCAACCAAATAGATACCATTGAGCCGAGTCCGCAAAGGAAGGTACCCAGAGTATGAAGTCTATAACCTGTTTTGATGCTCATATTTGACATTTGAGTCACAACCCAGAAGAAACTGTCATTGACATGAGAGACTACCATTGCGCCTGCGCATAATGATGTAACAGCTAAGGCTATCTCAAGAGGCGACACAAATCCTAAAACACCTAAAAGTGGAGCAACAATCGAAGCTGTAGTAATAAT
>JAAZCF010000005.1 GCA_012513425.1 Bacteroidales bacterium | reverse complement strand
CTGTGGCAGCAAACGCTATTGCAATTGTCGGATCCAATCCTGTCAGTGGCATGACTTTGATGACCTTGATTTTGACTTCAGTTATAATGGTTGCTGCCGGCCTTAACGGCACTGCAGGAATGACAGCTGCTCTGATAATTGGTGGAGTTGTTTGCACTGCTTTGTCAGTAGCCGGAGCCTTTATTACCGATTTGAAAATTGGATATTGGATAGGGACTACCCCAAAGGTTCAGGAAACTTGGAAATTCTTGGGAACTCTTGTGGCAGCAGCAACTGTGGGTGGAGTTATTATCGTTCTTAATAAGACCTACGGATTTACAGGAGAGAATGCTTTGGTTGCTCCGCAGGCAAATGCCATGGCTGCAGTTATTGAGCCTTTGATGTCCGGTGGAGGTGCTCCTTGGCTCCTTTATGGAATCGGTGCTGTAATAGGTATTTTTCTTACCATATTCAAAGTGCCTGCTTTGGCCTTTTCTCTCGGTATGTTTATCCCAATGGAGCTGAACTTGCCGTTGATAGTTGGTGGAGCTGTCGCATGGTTCGTCAGCACTCGCAGTAAGGATGATAAATTGAATAATGTAAGAAAGGAGCGCGGAACCTTGCTAGCCAGTGGATTTATTGCCGGTGGAGCCCTCATGGGCGTTTTGAGCGCAATTTTGAGATTCTCCGGTATCAATGTATTGAATATCGAATGGCAGAGTTCATCGGCAGCTCAAGGTATAGCTTTGGTGGCTTACATCTTAATCATGCTATATATTGTTATAAAGTGTCTTCAGGTAAAAAAAGCAGATGAATAATTATGGAAAAGTTAAGTAACAAATTTCTAAGATATGTATCGTTTGACACAATGTCAGATGAGAATAGTGCCAGTCAACCATCAACAGAAAAACAATTGGTGCTGTTGAGGTTGTTGGTTGATGAACTCCATGCAATGGGGATTTCCAATGCTTCTATTGATAAAGATGGCTATGTCATGGCTTCCATCGACTCAAATTGTGCCGCAAAGGTGCCGGCAATTGGCTTCATAGCTCATGTTGACACTAGTCCTGATGCTCCAGGGTGCAATATTCATCCTCAATTTGTAGAAAACTATGATGGAGGCGACATTGTGCTTGGTGATGGCAAGAAACTGGCAGTTTCTGATTTCCCTGAGATGCTTATGTATAAAGGTCAGACCCTAATTACTACAGATGGTACTACTTTGCTAGGTGCAGATGATAAAGCCGGAGTTGCTGAGATTATGTGTGCTGCTGAGTATATTATGACTCATCCGGAGTTTAAGCATGGCCCTGTTAAAATCGCCTTTACTCCCGATGAGGAGATTGGCCGAGGTGTAGTCGCTTTTGATGTTGCTCGATTTGGGGCTGAGTTCGGCTATACTATGGACGGCGGTATGATAGGTGAATTGGAATATGAAAACTTCAATGCTGCCAGTGCAAAGATTCATATTCAAGGTCGCAACATCCATCCTGGCTATGCAAAGAATAAGATGATTAATGCTATGCTGGTGGCTATGGAGTTAAATGCCATCCTGCCGGTAGAGCAGCGTCCTGAGTATACTCAAGATTATGAAGGATTCATTCACCTCATATCAATTAAAGGCGTGGTAGAGGAAGCTGATATCGCATATATTATTCGTGACCATGACAGACAACTTTTCGAGCGAAAGAAACTCATGGTACAGCAATGTGTGGATTTTATCAATGCTAAATATGGAAATATAGTTACTGCAGAGATAAAAGATCAGTATAAAAACATGAGAGAGATGGTTAAACCTCATTTCCATGTAGTGGAAAATGCTATAAAAGCTATAGAAATGGCTGGAGTAAAACCTAAGGTCCAACCTATACGCGGAGGTACTGATGGTGCTAATCTTTCTTTCATGGGTCTGCCTTGTCCTAATATTTTTGCCGGTGGACATAATTTTCATGGAAAATTGGAGTTTGTGCCCGTCCAGAGCATGGAAAGGGCTAGTGAGGTGATACTCAACATCCTGAAAATTTACGCAGAGAAAAGCTCAAAAATATAGCAAAAAAACGGCATTTTTTTTGCGAGAAAATTTGTTGGTTAAAAAAAGATATCTATCTTTGCAGCCCGTTTCGGAAGAAACACGAAGAAACGCAACGAAACGGAAAAGTTGTTTGAAATATTGAGAGAGATAACGAGGTAAATAAAACATTTACAAAAAGAAAGAAAATTAGTCTGTAATTTATAAAGAATTAGGGACTACAATTTCAAATCATGGACAGAAAAATAAAACAGTCTGTAATGATTCACAGAAAATAAATAAAAAAAGCGTTACAAGAAAAGTTATTACTAAAATAGATAATGGAAGGTCAAAGGG
>JAAZCF010000032.1 GCA_012513425.1 Bacteroidales bacterium | reverse complement strand
CTCTAAAGTAATAATACCTACGTCATGACCATAGGCAGCCTCAACCACCACAATATCTCCAATTTTTAAGAGAAGATCAGAAGTGTTGCGATAAACAGCTTTGCGCGTGTTTTTAAATCTCACTTCAAACAAATCTTTGCAAGCCTCAATGTTGATACCTTCCAACCAATTGAATGCTGTAAGTTTGCAACAACCAGGGACATAAGTAACAAGCAACTCGTTGTCAGCTGTTCTTTCGACTTCACATCCTCTGGAACAATCGTTTATTTTATTTTTCTCCATTATTAAATGTATAGGTAAAACCTGTTGCACAAATCAATAAAAACCAATTTGCTGTTGACATTACTGCCAATGGCTAAAATTGCTAAATCAAGGAATATCAAAGCCTTATGGTAGAAATCAGCCTTGATGGAAGAAGCATATTTATTTAAGAGGCTATATTCCTTTTGCATCGCAAAAGAAATGGATTGTGCATTATTTGCAAACATAAATATTTTCCTGATATATGACTCAGCATATATACAAAAATCTTTCTGTCTTTCGCGTCCTAACTCGGCCAAATCTTCTGCATAACCAATTAATTTGGTGAGATCATGCAATAAAGCTGCATCGAGAATGTCTTCAATGCGATGGGCTTCATCTGCTGTAATTTCTGCCTCTTTCAGTAGCTTGACCGCACGTCCAAAGCTTCCTTTCGCAAGACGCGCTGCTATCATGGCTTTGTCTTGGTCGGCATTCAAATGGCGACAAAGGTAGTCACAAATCTCTTCAGGAGAACTTGGCTGCAGTGTGATGACTTGGCAGCGGGAAAGAATTGTAGGCAACAATTTGTCCGGCTGATGGCAAATCATGAAGAAATAGGTGCCCAAAGGTGGCTCTTCTAGTAACTTGAGCAGTTTGTTGGCTGCTTCTGCATTCATTTTCTAAGCCAGATAAATAATTATTACATTACAATTCCCTTCATATGGCTTTAAAGAAAGGATGTTAATGATATTTTTAGCCTCGAAAACTGATATGACTCCCGATTTATTTTCCAAGCCGATGGCACTATACAGTTCCTGCTCATCAAAATAAGGATTTTCAATCAACAATTGACTGAAAGGTCCCCAAAAAAAGTCCGAAATAGGATGTTTTTTGTCTTGATCTGATAACCCAGATGTGGAAGCGACAGGAAAAGCAAAATGTACATCTGGGTGGATGAGTTTGCTGTGTTTATAGCAATTGTTGCACTCTGAGCAACTGTCTCCATCTTTATGCTCGTTACAGTTGATGTACTGACTTAGGGCAAGGGCAAAAGCAATAGCGCCCATCCCTTGTTCTTCCACAAAAAGGAGGGCGT
This sequence comes from Bacteroidales bacterium, assembly GCA_012513425.1. GTDB lineage: Bacteria > Bacteroidota > Bacteroidia > Bacteroidales > UBA932 > Equibacterium. The sequence continues at coordinate 13,988 of JAAZCF010000032.1, read as the reverse complement.
GTCCCAATTTGCCGCTGTCTGCCATCGAGACCAGTTTGGCTTTTAGGTCTTCATTGCCATGTATCTGAGAAAACAGCACTTTATGTTTATACAGTCATTATTTCTTTTTCTTTTGCAATGAGCAAATCATCAACTTTTTTAATGAAAGCATCAGTTTCTTTTTGCAAAGTATCTTCACAGTCTTTTTCGGCGTCTTCAGGAAGACCATCTTTTTGGAGCTTCTTCAAGACATTAATAGCATCGCGACGCACATTGCGGATACTAACCTTTGCAGTCTCACCGGAAGTTTTTGATTTTTTAACGAGTTCGCGACGACGTTCTTCAGTAAGAGCAGGAATGTTGATACGGATGGTTTCACCATTATTTTGAGGGGTAAAGCCAAGGTTCGCGTCCATAATGGCCTTCTCAATAGGAGCAATCATGTTCCTTTCCCAAGGTTGAATCATCATTGTCTTTGCGTCAGGAACAGTAACACTTGCAACTTGAGGTATAGGAGTCATGTTCCCATAGTAGTTTACCAATACACTACTAAACACTGCAGGGTTGGCTTTTCCGGCACGATATGTTCTCAATTCTTCATCAAGATAGTCTACTGCATCTTGCATTTTCTTTTTGCTATCTTCAATGACTGCTTTTGATTTTTCTATCATAGCTTTATATTTTTATTATTTATTACTAACAATAGTTCCGATTTTCTTTCCTTCAACGACCAAGGCCTCAAGATCGCCTACTTTGTTCATGTTAAACACAACAATTGGAACATTATTCTCGCGGCACATTGTGAATGCAGTACTGTCCATTACTTTCAAATTGTCAACCAAAGCTTTATCAAATGATATCGCTTCGTATTTCTTGGCATCCGGATTCTTCATTGGGTCGCTATTATACACACCATCAACTTTGGTTCCTTTCAGTAAAGCATCTGCTCCGATTTCACAAGCTCTGAGAGCTGCTGCTGAGTCTGTGGTGAAGAATGGATTGCCTGTGCCTCCTCCTATCAAAGCTACTCCACCTCTTTGAAGCAAAGAGACAACCTTGTCTCTAACATAATAACTGCCAATAGGCTCCATTGGAGTGGCTGTGAATACTTCAGACTCAATGCCTTCTTTTTTTATAGCCAGAGATAGGCCAATACTATTGATGACTGTTGCTAACATACCCATCTGATCTCCTCTGGCGCGGTCAAACCCTTTTTGGGTGCCGGACAAACCGCGGAAAATATTGCCTCCACCAATAACAATAGCGACTTGCACTCCACTGCGCACAACCGAAGCTATCTGAGTAGCATAACGAGCCATTACTTCTTCGTCAATACCTTGTCCATCAGGGCCTCCAAGAGCTTCTCCGCTAAGCTTCAGCAAAATTCTGTTATATTTCATATTGTTTTAAAAATTCTTCTGTTTAACAAACAAATTTAATAAAAAAAAGTTTAAAAGATAATAACAGACATTTCGCATTGAGTGCAGTCAAATTGAAGGCCAAGCTTGAGCCCATTATTTATCAAATACAAAGGTTCTTGTATCGTTACTCCCACCAGTCTCTTATCGAGGGGTATTCCATATTTATGACATAGTCCAAGCTCATTCTTTATGCAGTATTTGCTGCGCATTACCTCTTTTTCGGCCTTTCTTCTTTGTGGCGGTAAAGGAGCATTTGTTTTTATAAATGGCACTCTAAGGTATTGTTGTCTTTTGGCTCTTTCATTGTTGAGAAGCTCTGCCAATGTACGCCGAAAACTATTTAGGGCAGAAGCCGGGTAAAAACGAACATCTATGTCATCAATACTGCCAATTTGGAAACAATAGACTCCGGCTTTCTTGCTGAGTTGATGACGAATTCCTTCAACAGCAGTCGCAATATTTCTTGCGGGAGGATAATCTTCAGTTATATCCATGCTTACTGTTATTCCATCAGAGCAGCTTGCTGTAATAGATTTTGATCGGAAATCAATAGTTGCATCAATAAGACGTACAGGAATATTTGTTTTGATTTCTTTTTCAAAAGCAATATTATAATTTCGGAAGATCTGTTGACCTTTTTTTAGTCCGCTTGTGCTTTTAAGGCTAATCAATGACCCATTGCATACATCAACTCTGAAACCTATTTGTTCTCCATACTCATTTACTGCGCAGAACCCATCTCCGTTGTGAATAGTTGCATTGCCATCCAAAACAATAGATGTTTTATCAAGCTGGGCAATTTTACCAACATATTCGCCAATAGATCTGGTTGTATCTCCAGAGAGCCAAAGTTCTTTTTTGCCATTGAGAAACAAACTAGTGTATCCTCGGTTGAAAGTTGCATCTATCTGAGGTTCAAATCCTCCTGAAGACTTACCCGCACTGGCTCTGCAATCCTGCAGATTATTATCAATAAAGCTGTCCAATGTTTTGCTATAATGCCTTACCACATTGCGTACATAGCTCTCATTTTTCAATCTTCCCTCAATTTTAAAAGAACAAATACCTGCTTTTGCAAGTTGGGTAATATCATCATCGAGTCTATAATCTTTCAGCGAAAGCAAAGGATAGTTACTTATGATTGTTTGGCCAGAGGCATCAGTCAAATCGTATTGACTTCGGCAGGCTTGAATACAGGCTCCGCGATTGGCACTGCGACCTGTGATCTCTTCGCTGAGGAAACATTCGCCGCTGTAACACATACACAATGCTCCATGCACAAAGAATTCAAGTTCGCAATTGACGGCAGCTCTGATATCAGCAATTTGGTCCAAAGAGAGCTGTCGTTCAAGTACCAACCTTTTAAATCCAAGGGCTTCAAGGGCTTTTGCTTGTTGGGGAGTGCGGCACACGGCTTGAGTAGAAGCATGAAGCTCAATAGGAGGCAGGTCTTCAGATAACAGCTGATAGTCTTGCACCAGCACCGCGTCAATGCCGGCTTGGTATAGTTGCCAAATAAGATTTACTGCTTGCTGAATTTCATCCTCATATAGCAAAGTGTTGACTGTTGCATATACTTTTGCATTGAATTTATGTGCATACTCAGCCAGCTGAGCAATATCTTCAATAGAATTGCTTGCCGCCTCTCTTGCACCAAACATTGGTCCAGCGATATATATGGCATCGGCACCGCAGTCTATTGCCGCAATGCCGATGTCTTTATTTTTTGCAGGAGCTAAGAGCTCTAACTGCATTAGTTGCATTTTAGAGTAGTGATGTAATATGTGGCAGCCTCGCCCCATTTAGCATCAGCTTTTAGTTGTTGAAAATAACCGCAAGCTTTGCTATTGTTGCCTGCACCCATAAGAGCAGTACCAAGTTGGTAAATAATCTGAGCTTTGTCAGAGGCCTTAGGAGAAAGAGCAAGATAAGCTTCAAAAGCATCTGCTGCAATTTGGTTTTGTTTCAAGCTGAGCGCTGCAATACCGATAATCTTTTGTGCGTTGGCACTATCATTGTTTTCAACAGATAGCTGAGCATTTTCTAGCATGCCTTTCATGTCTTTTTCTTTTTGGCAAGCTACTGCATTTTTGAGATAAATGTTTGCGAGTTGTTTCTTAGCATTTGCTTCCTGTCCAAATTCCATAGATTTTTTTAGAGGCTCAATAGCTTCATCTACTTTATTGTCTGCAGCAAGAGCCATTCCTAGTCTAAGTAAAGCAGTGCCATTCTCAGGATCTGCTTCAAGAACTGCTTTGTATGCTGTAACAGCTTCTGCATAATTTTTGGCATTCAAAAGAGCTCCGGCTTTAGCATTAAGCATTTGAGGAACAAGAGAGGAAACTTCGCTGATGACATCAGCATTGTTCGCAAATTCTTCAGCTTTTGCTGCAGCTGATTTGAAAGCAGCAATAGCGTCATCAAAACTTTTTGATTCTGCAGCAGTTTTACCTATGCGAAGATATAGTTGAGGAATTACTTCTTTACAATTTTTTGCGATGTCCATACCATCACCGCCGAGAACATTTGCCGATTCAAGAGCTGATTCAAACTGGGCGAGTACGGCTTTATTGTCGCCACCATTAAGAGCAGAGGCTGCTGCGTTGTATGCGTTGGTGACAGACTCTAAATCTTGAGCCAAAGCAAATCCACTTGTAAGGGCAGCCACAAATAAGGATACGAAAAATTTCTTCATAGCAATTATATATATATCATTTAGTTAAAATTCGTCTTATGTGCAAAATTAAGAAAAAAAGTATATTTGCAAAAATATTACTAGGATGCATTCTGACATTATCCAAATTGGAGATATCCTTGTTTCTTCATCAATTATTACTGAATATTTTTGCTGCGATTATCAAAAATGCAAAGGGGTTTGCTGTGTGATAGGCGATAGCGGAGCTCCAATGGAAGCTGGTGAAGATGCGCAGATAGAGAATAATTATTCTGCAATCAGTCGCCTGATGTGCGAAGAGGGCAGAAAGCGTGTGACAAAAACAGGTTTTTTTAAAATTGATAGAGATGGAGACATAGTCACTCCTCTGATGAAGAATGTCAGTTATGATTTGGACCCTGCTGAAGGGGGTTGCTTGGGAGATGCAGCAGACCAGCCATGCGCATATGCTTGTTTTGAGTCTTGTGGTTGCCTTTGCTCCATAGAAAAAGCCTACAACAAAGGAGAATGCAGCTTTGTCAAACCTATTTCTTGCAGATTATATCCAATCAGAGTGTCGCAGTTTTCTAATGACACCAAAGCCTTAAATCTGCATCAGTGGGAGATTTGTAAAGATGCTTTTGAAAAAGGTAAAAAAGATGGGATCAGAGTTTATCAGTTCTTGGAGCAGCCTTTAATAGCTGCTTTTGGAGAGGACTTTTACTCACAACTCTCTGTGGCAGCCAAGATGCTCTTGGCACGCTCGTAATCCTCATCATTGACCATAAGCCTGATATCAAAGCCTTCGATAATGCCGCTTAAGCCACGGTAGACAGAGTTTTCATTCATCACTTCGCACATAATGCCTTCACTTTCCAGCATTCCCTGTACTATATGTGCGGTATAAGGGTCGGAATAAGTTGCAACTATCTTCATATTATTCGTTTTCTTTAGGATTATTCATGCGATAATTGTAGTAGATTGCTCCAATAAGTCTAGTGCTGTCTCTGAAAGGTCCGTCAACTAGCACGTTTTCTTCATCTTTGTAGAATGTTATAGAATCTTCCCACATCCTTGATGCGCGGATATAACATTTTGTATGGCGGAATACCATTTGCTTGTCATCTTCGCTATCTAACTTATATTCTGCATCTTCCATGGCTTTAATGATAATCTGGCGATAATCACTGAATGGACCATCAAGAGCAATGTGCTGTTTGCGGTAGCCAAGCAATGGATATAAAGCCGAGACACCTACGAACAACAATAAAATACGCCATATGGAACCTGCAGCAAACAGGCTGGTGAATTGTGAGATAGGGTGCTTCATTACCACGCAGATAATGGCAACAAGAATGCAAAATACTAATGCAAAATATATTAGATATTTGGTAGATCTGATGAGATATTTCATGATGGAATGATTTTTGAGTTATATTTATATCGCAAAATTAATTATTTTTGCTTAACTAAATATAATAGGACAAATTATTATGGAAAATGAAGAAAAACTAAGAAAAATTGTAGTCGCTTTGGCTATATTCGCCCTATTGTTGGCGGGAGTGCTTGCTTATATTTGGATTGGCAAAAACAAAATTGTGAGTGACTTGAATATTGAAAAAGAAGACCTTACTCAGGAGATGATTACTCTGCAGAATGATTATGCTGATTTGGAAACAGCCAATGACACTCTTAACGCTCATTTGGACATAGAAAGAGAGAAGGTAAATCAACTTATTGAACGTTTTCAAAAAACTGAAGCCACTAATCGCGCTCAGATCAGACAATACGAAAAAGAGCTTGGTACTCTTCGTTCTATTATGAAGAACTACATCGTTCAGATAGATTCATTAAACAGTCTTAATATTGCTCTGCGCCAAGAGGCTTCAGACGCGCGTCGTGAGGCTGCTGAAAACAAGATGCAATATGATAATCTTCGCACTACAACAGATGAATATGCTCGCCAAGTGGCTGAGGGTTCTGTGGTCAAAGGTCGCGGAGTTACTCTGCATGCCATCAACTCGTCTGCCAAAGAAACTAATCGCAGTAGCCGTACAGCTAAGCTTCGTGCTGATTTGTTCCTTATCGAAAACTCTATTGCTCAAAAAGGTCCCAAGAGAGTATACATCAGAGTCAAAGGACCTGATGGCATTCTTATGACAGCCAGCGACGAACAATTGTTTACTTGCAATGGTGAACAAATGATATATTCTGAGTCTCGCGAGGTTGATTATCAGGGTGAAGAAGTTGAAATCAGTGTGTATTTTGCCAGTGGCCAATCATACACAAAAGGTGTTTACACAGTTGATGCGTATACTACAGAGGGTAAGTTAGGTTCTGCAGATCTTCTTCTAAAATAGTTTGGCTGGAATATACATACACATTCCTTTTTGTAAATCGTTCTGCACATATTGCGGCTTTTATTCTAAATTAATCCGCAATAATGGCGCGACTGAGTTGTTTGTTGCTGCTTTGGTAAAAGAGTTAGAGAGTCGCAGGATGTTTCTGCCAAAAGGCTCAATTATTAAAACCATATACATGGGAGGGGGTACTCCCTCCATCCTCAGTCCGAAGCAATTTATGTCAATTTTCACTGCTCTTTCACAGCAGTATGACTTAAGTTCTGTTGAAGAGTTTACTATTGAGGTGAATCCTGACGATATTTGCAGCAAATACTCAGAAGGACTGCTGGAGGCTTTCAAAACCTGCGGAGTCAACAGAGTAAGCATTGGTATTCAATCTTTTTGTGATGAGCATCTTAATTGGATGAATCGTCGCCATAGTGCCGCCCAGGCTGAGCAAGCTTTGCATTTGCTAAGAAGTCTTTTTGATAATATTTCTCTGGATTTGATATTTGGTTTTCCTTTACTAAGCCACGAACAGTGGAAGAATAATCTCGAGAAGGCCGTGGCGAGTGGGGTGCAGCATATCTCTGCTTACCAACTAAGCGTTGACCCAGAAAGTGTTTTGGCGCAACAGAGCAAAGATGGTCATTTTCTAGAGTGTGATGAAGATATATGTCGCACTCAATATGAGTTTATGCAGAATTATTTAGTCTCAAAAGGTTTCGACCAATATGAGATATCAAACTTTTGCAAAAAAGGCTTCCATTCTCGCCACAACAGCTCTTATTGGACTCGAGAGCCATATCTTGGGCTTGGCCCGGGTGCTCACTCTTTTGATGGCAGCAGACTTCGCTGCTGGAATGAGCCTGATTTGGCTAATTATTTAGAAAGGGCAGAGCCTGAGTGCGAAATGCTTTCTGATGTTGATATATACAACGAAAAGGTTATGCTTGGCCTGCGAACCTCTGCCGGTATAGATGCCGAGCTTTTGAGAGGTGCAGTGGTGCACAACCTTTCGTATGATCCTGCAAAGAATCGCTATTATATAGCCAAGCAGGATTTGTTTATTTCGGACTCAATAATCCTGGATTACTTACAGTAAACCATTTACTCTACAGTAAGCAGCGATAGCTGTTGTTGCGAAACCGCCCATGAGTATAGTAACGTATACAATACCAATAGTTTTCCAACGTTTGAACCAGATTTGATTGTTACAACCTAGAGTTTGAAGGGCACTCCAAAAACCATGGCTTAGGTGAAGCCAAATGGCGACAAACCAAGCAATATAAATTAGGGTTATTGGCAAATTGCCGAATGTCTGACCGAGAAGAACATTAGGGTCAGCAGACTCACCGCCCATCCACTCTTCTAGCTGCATGTCAGCCCAAAAATGTGTGAGGTGAAGGGTAATACCTAAAACAACAATTGCTCCCAAGTAAATCATATTTTTTGATGCCCATGAGTCGGCAGCAGACTTGGTAGCCACTTCATATCTCTTCAACCCACCGCGTGATTTGAGGTTTGTGATAGTCAGATAAAACGCATAAATGATGTGGATGATAAAACCAAATGCCAGAATCGGAACCATGATGCCAACTATTGGCAATCCCATGAAATCACATACTTTTTGAAAGCCTTCAGGACTGAAAACTGACACTAGGTTAAGACACATGTGCAAAGTTAGGAAGAGAACGAGGAAAAGTCCGGAGATACTCATAATGAGCTTTTTCCCGATTGATGAATTAAATATTGACATAGCAGTATTGATTGTTTTACTAAATTAAGCGGCAAAGATAATAATTATTTAATTACGCTCACTTTCTCGTCTCATGTCTTTTTCTCTAATGGATTGGCGTTTGTCAAATTCTCGTTTACCTTTTGCCAAGGCAATAATGAGCTTGGCATAGCCGTTGTCTGCAATAAATAGTTTGGTGGGAACGATAGTCAAACCTTTTTCTTTTATGGCTCTTTCTAACTTTCGAAGTTCGCGTTTTGTTAAGAGTAATTTTCTGTCACGCCTTGGCTAATGGCGATTTACAGTTCCCCACCAATATTCAGAAATATTCATATTTCTAACATATAACTCTCCATTTACAAAATAGCAATAGCAATCCACCAGCGAAGCTTTGCCAGCACGGACAGACTTAATTTCTGTACCGCATAGGACAATACCTGCAGTGAAGCGCTCTATGAATTCATATTCAAAAGAGGCTTTTTTATTTTTAATTTCTACTGAACTTTTTGCTTTGGGCATTTCGTGGGCAAATATATAATAGTTTTCTTAATTTTGTTTGTATGAAATATGATTTGACTTGTGTGTTAGGGCCAACTGCTAGCGGAAAAACAAAATATGCTGTAGCTATGGCCAAAGAAATGGGAGCGGAGATTTTGTCTGCAGACTCCAGACAAGTCTATTGTGGTATGGACATTGGCACGGGAAAGGACTTAGATGATTATGATGGAGTGCCATATCATTTAATTGATATTGTACCTGCCGGAGAAAAATATGATATTCACAGATATCAGAAAGATTTTCGCATAGCTTATCAAGATATAATATCGAGAGGAAAGCCTGCCATTCTTTGTGGTGGTTCAGGTTTGTATATTGAAGCAGCAACACGAGACTATCATCTGCCAGAAGTGCCGCCAAATTTTGAGTTAAGGGCAGAGCTTGAAAGAGATAGTGACGATGCATTGATAGCTCGCCTGGCCTCACTGAAGCAACTTCACAACAGCACAGATTTTGATACCAGAAAACGTCTTATACGCGCCTTGGAAATTGCCTTATATGAAAGGGAACACAATCTGGAGAGAAGTGATTTTAAGCCATTAAATACACACTATATCGGCATTGATGTGAGTCGCGAAGAGCGAAATGCCCGCATAGATCTAAGGCTTGATGCTCGCCTAAAGGAAGGTTTGGTTGAGGAAGTGCAAGCTTTGCTTGACAGTGGCATTTCTGCGGAAAACCTTATTTATTATGGTTTGGAATATAAGTTTGTGACCTTAAATATTACAGGGCATCTTTCATATGAAGATATGCGCAACCAACTAGCTACTGCAATTCACCAATTCGCCAAGCGTCAAATGACATGGTTCAGAGGTATGGAGCGCCGAGGCATTATGATTGAGTGGGTGAAGGTCTAGTTTTTAGCTGCCATAGCTTTGCGTTTGGCTGCGCTCATTCTCTGGTCTTTAGGCAGGGTAGCCTTGCGCTTGTTATTATTTTGAGATTGTGAACCATCACTCATATCTTCTCTTAGGAAAGGTTTCTTATATACATAGCTCAACACTAAGATAGCGACTCCTGCAATAATAAAAGGAACGCTTAGAAGTTGTCCCATATTGAGTTTCATTTCGGCCTCAAAACTAACCTGGTCATTTTTAATAAATTCTATGAGAAAACGCATGCCGAAAAGGACAATCAAGAAAACACCAAATACCCAACCTTTGTGGATTTTATCTGCTTTTTTGTTGTAAACCCATAGTAATATGATGCCTAAAATAAGATAACTGAGGGCTTCGTAAATCTGCGTAGGGTGACATGCAATGCCTGAAGGAGGAAAAGCATCCGGGCCATAATTTGTTACCCATTCGTATGAACGAGGAAACATAAAACCCCACGGAAGATTGGTTGGGCCGCCGAATATTTCGGAATTGAAGAGGTTTCCCAAGCGGATTAAACAACCAGCAAAGCATACAGCTATGGCCAATCGGTCAAATGTCCACATGGCGTCAAAACCATTCTTTCGGCCATATTTGTGAGCATAGATAAATATACACAACACTAAAGCTATTGCCCCACCATGGCTGGCAAGGCCGCCTTCCCATACTTTAAGAATCTCAATAGGATTGCTCAGGTAGTAGTCAGGTTGATAGAAAAGGCAATGTCCGAGTCTGGCACCGACCAAAGTACCGATGAGTGAAATATAAAGCAAAGGATCAATGAGAGATACATTTACTTTCTCTCTTTTGTAGAAGCGAGTAAACAGATAATATCCCAATGGGAAACCACTGACAAAAAGGAGTGAATAAAATCTGATGGCTTTATTGCCTATTGAAAAGATAACTGGGTCAACATTCCAGACAATAGAAAGAAAATCAAACATAACCGTATAATTATTATTTTAGCAAAAGTAACATATAATTTCCTAATTTAGCGCACTTGAATATGAATATAGAACAGCTTTCAAAACAATGGAAAGACTATGAGTTGATAGACTCAGGTGATTTCTACAAGCTTGAGCGTTTTGGTAAATATATAGCAATCCGCCCTGAACCAAAGGCTTTATGGCCTAAATCAATGACTGATGCCGAATGGAGGCGTATGGCTCATACTGAGTTTAAGCCTGGCGCGGGCTTTGGAAAAGCAGGAAAAGAAGATAGTGGCACTTGGAATATACTTGGTAAAATGCAAGAGCAATGGCCTATCAACTACCAATCTGATGTTAGCGAGCTACATTTCACTCTTCGCTTGGGCCTTACTTCATTCAAGCATGTTGGTGTTTTTCCGGAGCAAGCTCCGAACTGGGATTTTATCTATTTGAATACTAGGGCTTTAGTGAAAAAAGCAGTTGCAGAATCTCAGCCGGTGCCAAAGGTGCTGAATTTGTTTGCATATACTGGTGCTGCAAGTTTGGCAGCCGCAGCCGCAGGGGCTAATGTGACTCATCTTGATTCTGTGAAACAGGTCGTTTCTTGGGCCAGAACTAATATGGAACTCAGCAGACAAAAGGATATTCGATGGGTTGTTGAAGATGCAATGAAGTTTGCACAAAGAGAAGCCCGCAGAGGTAATACCTATCAAGGTTTGATTTTAGATCCTCCTGCTTATGGCCATGGCCCAAATGGTGAAAAATGGAAACTTGATGAGTGTCTGTTTGAATTACTCAATGCTTGTGCATCAATTCTTGCTCCCAAAGATAGTTTTATGGTTCTTAACTTATATTCTAATGGATATTCAGCTGTATTGGCTGATACCATTGTCAGAAGTGCGTTCAAAGACAAAATATGTTCTGGAAGTAGTCTTGAGGCCGGAGAGTTGGTGCTTTGTGACAGTTTCGGCAAGGCTTTGCCTCTCAGTGTTTTCTCTCGTCTGAAATTATAAAAAGTTATGTCCTGGGTAATTCTGGCCTTTATTTCTGCAGTGATGCTTGGTATCTACGAAGTGTCCAAGAAGATGGCTTTGCGTGATAACGATGTCATGAAAGTCTTAGCCATCAGCAATGCGGTATCTGCATTCATATTTTTGCCTTTTGTTTTGAATGCTGTGTTGGGTCTCAGCTGGTTTGAAGGATCAATATTCCAAATTGAGCTTGGTAGTTTGAGAGAGCATTTGCTCGTGTTTGTGAAAGCCATAATAGTTCTTACTTCTTGGATTTGTGGATACAATGGCTTGAAAAGAACACCGATATCTATCTATGGCCCTATCAACTCCTCTAGACCGGTATTTGTGTTGCTTGGTGCAATAATCATTTTTGGAGAAAGGCTCAATTGGATACAATGGCTTGGCGTCGGACTATCATTCTTTTCACTGTATATGCTTGGAATAACCAGCAAAAAGAGTGATGGTATAGATTTCAAACACAACAAAGGTATTTGGTTTGTGGCTGCAGGTACTCTTTTGGGAGCAGTCAGTGCTCTTTATGATAGGTTTTTGATGAGGCAGATGAGCAGTGTGTTTGTTCAAAGTTGGTTTGCTTTCTATAACGCAATATGCATGGCTGTGGTTTTGCTGGTTTACCTTTGGGTTAATAAATCACCTTCGAAATCTTCAAAACTTCAATTCCATTGGTCGTGGGCAATTCCCGCTATTGCAATCTTTGTATCCTTAGCCGATTTCGCTTACTTCTACTCACTAAGCGACAGTCAGTCAATGGTGTCCATTGTTTCAATGATTCGTCGCGGCAGTGTAGTCATCTCTTTCATCAGCGCTTCTTTTATTTTTCACGAAAAAAATCTTCGAACAAAAGCCCTCGACCTAATCCTCTTGTTTGTGGCAATGATATTGCTTTTCATCGGAAGCTAACAAACAGGCACGAAAATGCATAGAGAGTAACCATACTTGAATTATTGGTTACCCTCTTTTGTATATTAAATATTTGAGAATTATTCTCTGATTGCTGCGATTCCAGGGAGGACTTTGCCCTCAAGATATTCAAGCATTGCTCCACCACCTGTAGATACATAGCTAACTTTGTCTGCGTAGCCCATTTGAGTGACAGCTGCAACTGAGTCACCACCGCCAACTAGAGTGAAGGCGCTTTGCTCTGTAGCTTTTTTAAGAGTTTCAGCAATAGCATTTGTTCCTACAGCAAAGTTTGGCATTTCAAATACACCGATTGGGCCATTCCAAAGAATAGTCTTGGAAGCCATAATTACTGCTTTGATTTCTTCAACAGACGATGGTGCGGCATCCATACCTTCGAACCCATCAGGAATGTCGTTTGAAGGACAAATAATTGTTTTGGCATCGTTTGAGAAAGAATCAGCAGCTACAACATCATCAGTAAGAAGAATCTTTACGCCTTTCTCTTTTGCCTTAGCCATAATATTTAAAGCAACATCCATTTGGTCGTCTTCGCAAAGAGAAGAACCAATTTTGCCACCTTGTGCTTTCATGAAAGTATAAACCATACCGCCACCGATTACAAGATTGTCAACAAGACCAAGAAGATGCTCAATAATACCAATCTTTGAAGAAACTTTGGCACCACCAATGATTGCAGTAAGAGGACGTGCAGGATCGCCAAGGGCTTTGTCAATAGCTTTGATTTCACCTTCCATTACATAACCAAACATTTTGTCATTTGGAAAGTATTGAGCGATAAGAGCTGTTGAACCATGAGCGCGGTGAGCTGTACCAAATGCGTCGTTGATGTAGCAATCTGCATAGCTAGCGAGAGTTTTCACAAATGCTTTCTGGCTTTCTTTTACTGCAGATTTCGCAGCTTTTTTTTCTTCATCTGTTGCATCCTCTGCAAGACCTCTTGGTTTGCCTTCTTCTTCAGCATAGAAACGAAGGTTTTCAAGAAGAAGAACTTCACCTGGCTTTAGAGCAGCAGCAGTTTGAGAAGCTTTCATACAATCATCTGCAAACTGAATTTTAGTTCCAAGAAGTTCCTCAATGCGATAGATAATATGTTTCAAAGAGTATTTCTCAGTAACACCTTTTGGACGACCAAGGTGAGACATGATGATGAGAGAACCGCCTTTCTCTAAAACTTTTTTGAGAGTAGGGATGGCAGCCCTGATGCGGGTATCATCTGTAATTTCAAAATTTTCATTTAGAGGAACATTAAAATCGACTCTAACAATGGCTTTTTTGCCAGTGAAGTCATAACTTGAGATGTTTTGCATGATATTATTGAGTTTGATTTTTTAGATCGGCAAAGTTATAAAATATTTTTGATTGTAAGTTACGGTCTCCCCACCCATTATCTACCCGCGCACAGAAAGGCCAAAATTTGTTGTCAGCAATCCATTTTAGAGGGAAAGCTGCTTGCTCTCTTTTGTATTTGTGGTTCCAATTGTCGCTTACAACTTCGTTGGCAGTGTGAGGAGCCATTTTTATAGGGTTGTCTTCAGGAT
>JAAZCF010000031.1 GCA_012513425.1 Bacteroidales bacterium | reverse complement strand
TATGGTAGATGGTTTGCGCATTTTGTTCGGTGCCCCTTCCGCAGGATATCCAAGAACTCCAAGAGGTGCTCAATTTGTTCCATATATCTACAAGTATAAACTTGAAGGCTCTATGGATGGTGAAAAATGGGAAGTAATTCTAGATAAATCAAATAATACAGAATCAAAGAATACAATCTTTGATGAAGTCAAACCATCAGAGTGCCGCTATGTTAAGTTCACTATGATTGACTGGCCAAAGAATAGTTCCTTAGGAATTATTGATCTTACCGTATTCGGAAAACCCGCTGCCTCATTTGACAGAAATTCTACGTTCGTAACTAAATTTCCAACATCAGCAAGATAAACTAATTATGAAAAAATATATATTATTAATAGCATTGCTTGCCGGCACTTTTACCCTAAATGCTCAGCAAATAGGAAAGGATGCTCGCTATTGCAATCCTCTTCCTATGCCAATGGGCCAAGGTGGAACAGCTACAGGTGATGTATCTGTATTTCAGCATGAAGATACCTACTATATGTTCTGTACCGGTGGTGGAGCTTGGTATTCAAAAGACATGTTGAATTGGGAATACAAATATGTTGAACATGTTCCTGTGGCTCCAGATGTGGCTTACTACAATGGAAAGTTCTATTTAACAGGAAATGAGAGTCCTGTATATGTAGCTAATAATCCTCTCGGACCATATACTTTGTACAGCGATTGGAAAAATACACCATCGGTAGAAGATGGCTGGAACTATGCTTTTGACACACATATCTACGTTGATGAAGACAATAAACCTTATCTCTTTTGGCCTGGTTTTGGAGCCAGTGGAATATTCGTTAGCGAGCTTGATCCTAATGATATCAGTCGTCTTGTAGGAGAACCAAAACACCTGTTCTCATTCAATCCTGCACATAAGTTTGAAAGCTATGGTGAGGTAAACGAATACCAATCTGTAGCATGGGTTGAAGGTCCATGGGTATATAAATATGGTGATACCTACTATCTGCAATATGCTTGCTCTGGTACACAGTGGAAAGCTTATGCTGCAGGATATTATACATCAAAGAACATTATGGGTCCATATACTTTTGGTGGCAATAATCCTCTTTTGAAAAAGACTGATGGTGTGGTTACAGGTGCTTCACATGGTTCTATGGTAACAGGTCCTGATGGCGGTATCTGGCAGTTCTATACAGCAGTGCTCTCGAATCCTCCAGGAGGTCGTCGCATTGGTATGGATAGAGTCTATGTCGATGAAGATGGACTTCTCTCTTGCAAGGTTACTGAGACACCTCAGTGGGCTCCTAATGTTAAGTTAAATCCTAAACATCTCAATAGAGGTAACAGCGGATCGTTCCCAATTTCTATCAATAAGTTTAATGCATCAGAAGCGTTGTCAACAGTGTCATCTGTGCAAGTAAACTCTTATGCTCAATATGCAGTAGACAATTATACAGGTACAATCTGGCTTCCGGAAGAAAGCGATAAGACTCCTACTTTGATGCTTGACCTATCTCCCGCCACACGATTTGATAATGATGAAACTTTCATCCTTGATGGAGTGCGTATTCTTTTCGGAGTTGGAAGAAAAGGTGGCGTAAGCGGACTTTCTGGTAGTATGAGCGGCGTAAGACGCAGCCCTGAATATGTTCCTTCAATTTATAAATACAAGATTGAGGCATCTATTGACGGAACAAACTGGAAAGTGGTTTTGGATAAATCAAATAGTACTGATTCAAAAAATACAATTTTTGAAGAAATCAGCCCAGTTGAATGCCGATATGTAATACTCACAGTTCTGGAGTGGCCAAGTAACACTGCTTTGGGTGTGATAGATTACACATTGTTTGGAACTCATGGAAATATAGACCCACGTATTTCTCCTACCTCTACGAAGAGGATTAATTAAGTTTTGATGCTGTTTAATCCTTTTTAATAGAAGTTATATAATATAGCCAAGACCTAATTTATTATTAGACAGATTGTTGTAGTGAATAATACTGATTTATTTAATCATTATACTTTTTTAACAAACTTTCAAATAAAACTAACTATGTTAAGAAAAATTTTATCAATCGCATTGACAACAGCTTTATTGCTGTTTTCAATCAATGCATCTGCTCAGACCGTAAGCATTAATGGTACTGTAGTAGATGAGCAAGGCATTCCGGTGATAGGTGCCGCTGTTATTCAGCAAAGTACCACCAATGGCGTTGCCACAGACCTAGATGGAGCATTCAAACTATCTGTTCCAAAAGGTTCTACTGTTGAAGTATCATTCATCGGTTATGTTACTAAAACATTTGTTGTAGAAGATCAAACAGTTTACAACATTATCCTAGCGGAAGATACTCAATTGCTTGAAGAAACAGTCGTAATCGGCTATGGTGTTCAGAAAAAAAGTGACCTCACAGGTGCTGTGACTTCTGTCAAAGACTCTGATCTCTCCAATCGATCAACCATTTCACCAGTTCAGGCACTCCAAGGAAAAGCTGCCGGTGTGCAGATTGTTAATGCATCAGGAGCTCCAGGTGCATCTTCAAGCATCCAAATCCGTGGTTATTCATCAAATTCTAGCACTGAACCTCTTATGATTGTTGACGGTCTTAAAGTTAGTGATATCAACTATCTTGATCCAGACAATATTGCTTCTATTGAAATCTTGAAAGATGCCGCTTCTGCTGCTATCTATGGTATTGAAGCAGGTAATGGTGTTATCCTGGTTACAACAAAATCAGGTAAGGACGCTGGCTCAACCAAAGGCAGAGTATCTCCAACCTTCCCGATTTAATGGATGCAAAGACATATGTTGCATATCAAGATTTGATGGGTAATAACTCTAGCGTATTTTGGGATGGCGTGACAGATACTTATTGGCCTGATTATCTTTTTGAAAATGGTCAGGCATCTCGTCATACAGTAGGTGCTCAAGCCTCTGACAAAAATGGTAGTATTTATGTATCGGTTTCTTATGTTGATGATAATGGTATTGTAACCGGTGATAAAGATGTAATGAAACGTCTTTCAGGCCAGATCAATGCTGAGTATAAGGTAACAGATTGGCTAACAATCGGTACTAACAACTCTATTGAACATTCAAAGGTTAGAAGCATATCCGAGAGAAATAGAATCAATGCTTCTACACTTGGAGCTACATTGGTGTTTGACCCAATTGTACCTTACACTTATGACATGAATAACCTTCCTCAATTCGTTGCCAATAGATACAATGATCCTGCTTTCAATCTTCCAACAGATAAAGATGGAAACATATATGGTATTTCACAGCAGGGTGATGGTAGCCTTATCTACCACCCCGCAGTTATGAGAGACAGATCCGATTCTGAGAGTGAATCATTCAATCTGAGAGGATCTACTTATGCCAATTTCACTCCTTTTAAAGGTTTTGTGTTTACTTCTCGTTTAGGATATAGGGCAGGAAACTCAAGTTCAAGCACTTATAACCACCCATACCGTATGAGCGCTGTTAGTGTTCAAGATATGTCTCTCACTGGGACAAACAGTAGCGACCTTTTCTATCAATGGGAAAATTTCGCCAACTATAACCTCTCAGTAGATAAGAGCGACTTCACTGCAATGGCTGGTTTCTCATTCCAGATGACTACCAACAACTCAACATCAGGCACTGCTTATGTACTTACAGATACAGCCCCAAACTACAGATATCTTTCATATGCTGTTAATGACGCTCGAATGACTTTAACTGGTCAGCCTTCACAAAGAGCAAATATGTCATATTATGGACGTCTTGGATGGTCTTATGACAGAAAATATATGATTCAAGCCAATTTCCGTGCAGATGCATATGACACTTCAAAACTTGACCCTTCTAATAGATGGGGTTATTTCCCTTCAGTGTCTGCTGGTTGGACTATTTCTAATGAAGAGTTCATGAGAGACTTCAAAGAGGCTACTAGCCTTTCATTTATGAAACTTCGTGCTTCATGGGGTATCAATGGTAATGTGAATTCTATGGGTGATTATCAGTATAGCGATGTGCTTGCTGCAAACAACAGAAATGGTTATAACTTCAATGATGTTGACAACCGTACTGTAGGTGTCGGCCCATCAGGCACACTTCCAAACCCTAGAATTCAATGGGAAACTTCTCGTCAAGTGGACCTTGGTCTTGATTTGCGTTTCTTCAAAGAGAAACTTGCTTTGACCATCGACTGGTATAACAAAAATACAAATAACCTTCTCACCAGTACAGCAGCTCCTGCAAACACTGGTTCTTCTATCACATATATTAATGCTGGTAAGATTAACAACCATGGTACTGAATTTGAGCTTAGTTGGAAAGACACTCGTGGAGATTTTTCATATGGTATATCTGGTAATATCGCTACATTGCATAACGAAGTGCTCGAGGGTACACAAGTAGGTAGAGTACCAGGATATCAGGTACATACTGCTGAGCCTGTTACTTATTTCGAGCCAGGTTTTCCTCTTTGGTATCTTCGATTGTATGATGTTATAGGTATTGACCAACAAACAGGTGCACCTATCTATGCTGACCTTGATAATAATACTGTTATTAACGATAATGATAGAGTCGCAGCCGGTAGTGGTATTCCTGATTTCACTTATGGTCTTACAGTTAAGATGGCGTGTAAAGGTTTTGACTTAACTGTTTATGGTTCAGGTTCTCAGGGTGTTACCAAATTGTTCTCAATGACACGTGCTGACAACACCCAACTCAACACTCTCAAATTGTTCTACGATGATGCATGGCATGATGCTTCATCAACCGGTTACACCCATCCAAAACCAAGTCGTACAGACTCTAAGATTCTATGTTCAACAGACAGAATCTTTGATGCATCCTTCTTTAAAATCAAACAGATTCAGTTGGGTTATAATGTGCCAAAGAATTTTGCTCAGAAGCTTCACCTTGACACACTTAGAATCTATGCTTCATTGGATGACTGGTTCACTATTACAAAATATCCTGGCCTTGACCCAGAATCCAGCCAAGATACTGGAAGCGGTCTAGGTGTCGATACAGGTTCTTTCCCTATCTCAAAGAAAGTGGTATTCGGTGTAAATGTTTCATTATTCTAAAAAGTAACAGTCATGAAAAAAATATTAATATTAGCTTTGACATTGGTAGTAGCTTCAAGCTTGGTGTCATGCACCGACATGTTGGAAAACCCACGCAAGGGAGCACTAGATTTCTCTACTTATTATGCTAATGCCACTGGTGATGATGCTGAAAGACTTATTGCCAGAGCATACAACCTCTATTTTGGTGGTCCTGAGTCGTCTCAGGTCCTGAATTTTTTTGAAATTATTTCAGATGACATCTCTTGCGGCGGTGGTACTTACGCAGATAATGCCAATAGATACAGAGATGCTGATGAACTTACCTCTCAGGTCAGTGACTGGGTATTTAACAATCGTAGTACATTGTATGGCAACTCATATAGCTGCATTTATCAGTGTAACTTGATAATTGAAAAAATTCCTGAGTCTAGTGATGCCAAAATTAATAAAGTCAAAGCTGAGGCTAAGTTCCTCAGAGCTGTCTGTATGTTCGAACTCATGCGCACATGGCATAATCCTCCATTTGCTGATCATATTTTCACTTCTGAAGACATGTATGCAACAAATGGCGACCCTAAAGTTATGATTGATTGGGTTCTTGAGAACCTCGCTGAGGCTGCACAAGGTTTGCCTTCTCTTGCAGTTAAAGGTGGCCAAATTGCAATTGGTGGCCGTGCTACTGTTGCCGCTGCTCAAGCATTTGCCGGAAAGGCTGCTTTGTGGTATGGAACTCAGTACAACGATAACGAATACGTAAAGAAAGCCATTGAGCCATTAAAATCAATTATTAGTTCTGGTAAATACGGACTTATTGCAAATCCAGAAGATCTTTTAAGAGTTAAATCAGACTGGTGCGAAGAGTATATTTTCGAACAAAACTGTGCTGAAACAAGTTCAAACAAAACTATTCAGAATGATAACAGACAAACTTGGAGAAGTCTTCGAGCTGATAATATAAATGTTCCAAGTTCTATCCATGGTTATGGTTGGGGCTTCTGCAATCCTACTCAAGAATTCGTTGATTTTATGAAAGAACATGATGGAGAGAATAGTCCTCGCTTCAAATCTAAGATTCTTTCTTACGAAGATCTTCTTACAATGGATTATAATGGAGCTAAAGGTATGAAACCAGGTATGCAGTATCCTAACTGTGTGGGATATTTTAATGCAACCAGCTTGATGTGGGAAGAAGATTTATATACTGAGACTGGTAATAACTTCTGGTCACGCGCCAACAATCCGATTATTCGTTATGCTGAAGTTCTTTTGATGTATGCAGAGGCTCAGTTCCTAGCAAATAATGACTCAGATGGTTCTGGTTTGAAAGCACTCAATGAAGTCCGTAACAGAGCTGGTCTTGAGCCACTAAATGCACTCACATTGCAGTCAGTTCAAGATGAGCGCCGTGCAGAACTCTTTGGCGAAGCAGAGAGATGGTATGACATTATTCGTTGGAAAGTGGCTGATGATGTGTTGAAGGATGCAGGTAAAAAGCGTTATGCATTCAAAGGCTATAAGCCAGGCACAACAGAATATAATATTGAAGTGACTGATGGCCAAGGTAATGGATGGAATGACAAATATTGGGAACTTCCGTTTGGCAGCATCCACATGCAGGCCAATCCAAGTATTGAACAGCACCAAGGCTGGTAGAACTCAATAGAAATTTTATGAAATTAAAATCAATATTTACTATAGGTCTTGTATTGCTGTCATCCGTGGCAGCTATGGGACAACGATTCTGCAACCCCCTGCCAATGGTAATTGGTCAGGGTGGTTATGCAGGCGGTGATGTTTCAGTTTTGGAACATAATGGCATGTATTATATGTGCTGCTCAGGTGGTGGTATGTGGTATTCAGATGACCTTCTCAACTGGGATTTTCAACAAGTGGCCAATATCCCAGGTGCACCAGATATTGCCAAATATAACGGCAAGTTCTATGTCACCGGCAATAGTGATCATGTATTTGAAGCTACTGACCCACTTGGTCCTTATACAGATTTGGGCGAATATAAGAATATGGGTCCTGTAGAATGGGGCTGGAATGGTGGTTTTGATACAAAAATATTTGTAGATAAAGACAACCAGCCATACCTCTTCTGGTCAGGTCGTGGTATCAGCGGTATCTATGGTGTGCGTCTAGATCCAAACGACCTCACTAGATTTGCAGAAAAGCCTACTCACTTGTTTGGATTTAACCCAATTCACGCATGGGAACGTTATGGCGAGATGAACGAATATCCAGGTGTTGCTTGGATTGAAGGTCCTTGGGTTATTGAACGTAACGGCATTTACTATCTGCAATACTCTGCTTCTGGTACTCAGTGGAAATCTTATGCATCTGGATATTATACAGCTACATCACCACTCGGACCATATACTTATGCACCTAACAACCCTCTTATCAAAAAAACTGAAGGTCTTGTGACAGGTACAGCTCATGGCTCAATGGTTCAATTGGCTGGAACAGACGAATGGTATCAATTCTACACAACAGTTCTTTCAAATCCTCCGGGAGGTCGTCGTATCGGCATGGATAGAATTGTGTTTGATGAAGATGGATTGATGTCATGTGTTGTTACTGACAGCCCACAACCAGCTCCCGGTACAGATGCCATAAAAGGTACTCCTGCTTCTATCCCTGTTACTATCAACAAGATGAATGCAATGAATGCTTTGTCTAAATTTTCATCTCAACAGCCTGGTTATCCTGCTTCATTTGCAGTTGATAATTATAGTGGTACTGTTTGGATGCCAGAAACTACAGACAAACAACCACAACTCGTTATCGAGTTGTCACCAGCTACTCGTTTTGACGTTGTGCAACATTTCAATGTTGATGCTATGAGAATAATGTTTACAGCACAAAGAAGATTTAGCCGTGATGCATCAGTTGAACTTCCCGTGTTCAAATACACACTAGAAGTCTCTCAAGATGGTGAAACATACACAACAGTAGTAGACAAATCCAACAATACTGTATCTAAAGATACTGTTTTTGATGAGTTTAAGCCAACTAACTGCCGCTTTGTCAGATTAACAATTATTGACTGGCCAAAGAGTAGTCCACTAGGAATCGTTGATTTCACCGTATTTGGTTATCCTGACGGGTGGGATGCTCCTGAAGTAGCTTCTCCAGTATTCTCAAATTTACCTCTTGATCGTGAGCAGCGTGCACAGCAACAGCAGCAACAGCGAAATAGATAAAGATAATAATGAAAAAAATAGTATTATTTACTCTGCTTTTGTTGGCATTTATTATGCCAGCAAGAGCTGAGTTGCTGAGTGATTATAGTCACATCAGAGGTAATCACTATTTTGGATGGCAGCAAGATGAAACTACCATTCGTCGCGAGTTGGGCTATGGCAAACAGATAGGAATGAATAGTACCAGAATTTGCTTGTATTACACAAGATACAAAGCAGATCCACAGAAATATCTGAATGACTTAAGAAATTATGTTAGAATAGCCAATAGCATGCACATTTCTGTAATGCCAATTCTTTGGGATGGTTGTTCTTTAAATCCTGAAATTTTAAAACCTTCATTTTGGGAATCAGAGGGTGATGCTTATGTAAAGGCTGTAATTGACTTTATGAAAGGTGAAGAAGGAATCATTTGTTGGGATGTAATGAATGAACCATCGTGCAATGCATACCACGACAAATGTGAATCACCCGAAGAAGCTAAGGCTCATCATGACGAAATATTCCGTCATGTGCGCCATTATTGCGAGCTTGTGAAGAAATTAGATAAGCAGAATCCAATCACCGTAGGTGTACAGTTCTCTAAATATTTGGAGGACGCATCCGCTGATCTAGTTGACATTATCACTTTTCATGACTATCTTCAGACAGATTCAAGAATTGAAGCAGCGTGGGATATTGCTGAAGACGTTGCAAAGAAGTACAATAAACCCTTGATGAACAGTGAGACTGGTTGCATCGGAAGAGGCAACCCTTATGAG